>DASVWY010000240.1:0-19811 GCA_036392975.1 Solirubrobacterales bacterium
CGACGACGGGGGCGTCGTCGTCTACACCGACGGCGCCACCGACGTCCGCCAGGGCGGAGCGCTGCTTGGCGTCGCCGGCCTCACGCGGCTGCTGGCGCCGCTGTGCGAGCTCCCCGCGAGGGAGATCGCGGAGGAGACCGAAGCGGCGATCCTCGACTGGACCGACGGACCGATCCGCGACGACCTCTGCCTTCTGGTGCTGAAGCCGGCCTGAGCCTCAGCTCGACTTGCCGGACTTCTTGCCGCCCTTCGAGGACGAGTTGGGGGAGTTGGCGATCTTGGCGGCGCGTTCCTTGCTCATCCCTTCTTGCGCAGCCCTTCGTACTGCTTGTCGTTCTTGACGCTGGAGCCGTGGTCCTTAGCCATTTGGGTCCTCCTTTTCGGCGAGCTTCAGCGAGCCCTCTTTCACTTCACTGAGGTGACGTTCCTGGATCGGCAGCGCCCACTGGACGAGGTCGTCGATCTCCCCCTCGCCGGCCTTCTCGCTGAGCTTGCCGAGCACCGCCCAGTGCCCCGCCTCGCCGGCCTCGGCCATGGTCAGGAACTCGAAGCCGTCGAGCCCGTCGGCGTCCTCGCCCAGATAGGTCGACATCATCTCCGTCGCCTCTTTTTTCGTCTCCTGCGCCTTTTCGAGGATGGCCGTCTTCTTGCCCTCGCGCTGGTCGATCAGCTCGCTGCAGCGCTGCTCGGTCTCTTCGGCCTCCTGCCTCATCTGCCGCAGGGTCTGCGCCAGCTCGTCGCCGTCGAGCAGGCCCTCGACCTCTTCGGTCGCGTCCTTTGCGGCCCGAGCCAGGCCGGTGACCTCCGCCAGCTTCTCCTCCAGGGTGGTGATCTCAGCCATCGCTTCCTCCAGTCGGGGACGTCTTCTCGGACGCGCAGCAGCTACCCGCCGCGGCCGGCTTCAATCGGCTCCGACGAGGGCGAGGACTTCGCGC
Organism: Solirubrobacterales bacterium; assembly: GCA_036392975.1. Lineage (GTDB taxonomy): Bacteria > Actinomycetota > Thermoleophilia > Solirubrobacterales > 70-9 > VRUE01. The sequence goes on from DASVWY010000240.1 coordinate 936, forward strand.
TCGATCTGCTCCCGCGCCCGCTGGGTGAGCCTGCCGTTGGCCGACGCCCGCGCCTCGATCGTCACGCCCTCGCGGAAGCGATCGAGCACGCGCGGGTCGACGTAGGAGCTGCGGCAGACCGCCGGCGTGTTGCCGAGCGCCTCGGCGACTCCCTCGATCGCCGCCCCGATCGCCCGCTTGGCGCCGGCTTGCGAGGTCGGCCGCGGCTGCCGCACCAGCTCGACCGCGGCGAGGACGGTCCCGTGCCAGGTGCGGAAGTCCTTGGCCGAGAACTCGCTCGTCCATCAGGGGACGGTCGCGTAAGCGACGGCCGTGCGGTCCCAACTGGAGGCGATCTTCGCCGCCGCAGCGCGCTCCTCGGCCAGGATCCTCTCCGCGACCTCGACCGTCTCCAGGTCACCGGCTCGCTGGGCGACGCGCTCGAGCAGCTCGTAGGCGGCTATCTCCAGGTGCTCGAAGGCGAAAGCGAAGCCGGCGAGCTTCGTGGTCGTGTCCGGCTGGGTGCCGAAGAAGCCGCCGAGGTTGAGGGCGCCGGCGCGCAGGGCGGCGTCCTTGGCCAGCGAGCGGCTGCCGCCGCGAGCGTCGAGCCGCCGCTCGACCAGATCCAGATGGACCCGGCTCTCCTCCAAGTGCTCCTCGAAGAGGCGCGCCAACTCGTCGTCGCGCACCAGTCCCGGCGCCGACTTCAGCATCTGGATCGCCTGTTGCTCGATCGCGTGGGCGTCGGCCAGGTACTCGAGCAGCCGCCCATCGAGCTCGTTGGCGGGAACCCCGGCCAGCGACGCGTCCACCGCCGCGTCGAAGGAATCGGCGAGCCGGTCCGCCATCCGCTGCTCCTCGGCGCCGATCTCCCGCGCTGCCGCGGCCGTCTCCTCGTCTTCGGCGTACTCGGCGAGGCGACGCAGCAGCTCGTAGGCCGCGACCTCCATGTGCTCGTAGGCGAAGGCGTGCGCGGTCAGCTTGCCCGGCGTATCGGGCTGGCTGCGGGCGAACAGCAGCATCGCCAGCGCGCCGCCCCTGCCGGCCAGGTCCTTGACGGAGGAGGGAGCGGCGTCGTGCGCCTCCAGCCGCCCGCGGATGCGGCGCTCCTGGGCCTCGGTCTCGGCCAGGTGCTGGGCGAAGATCTCGCTCAAGCGCTCCTCGCCGGCGATCTCGGGGGCGGACCGCATCTGGGTCAGGGCCTGCTCCTCGATCGAGTGGACATCGGTCAGGTACTTGACCAGCTGTTCGTCGCGGTCGCGACGCCACTGGCGGTTGCCGACGCCGGTCCGAACCTCCTCGACGCGACCCGTGAGCCCGGCTTCCTCCAGCGGCGGGGTCGGGCCTCCCTGGCCGCGGCGGATGCCCTCCATCAGCTCCGCCAGGGCTTCGTCGGCGCTGAAGCGCGGCGCCCAGCCGAGCACCTCTCGCGCCCGCCGCGAGGACATCAGCGGCACCTGGAGCGCCATGTCGAGCCAGCCCGGCGGGCTCGGCTGCAGGTGCAAGCGCCAGGTCAGGTCGGCGAGCCGGCGCACCAGCCCGGCAGGGACCGGGAAGGTGCGGGCGTCGAGCAACGCCGACAGCTCGTCGGGCCCGAGCGGCGGGGCGGCGGCGATGTTGAAGGCGCCGCTGGCCTCGCCGAGAACCGCGCGCAGGTAGGCCTGGCCGACGTCGACCGAGTGGACCGCCTGGAAGCGCAGGCCCTGCAGTCGCGGCACGGCGGGAATCAGGCTGGAGCGAAGCATGAAGCTGGGCAGGAAGGGGCCGATGAAGAGGCGCCGGATCTCGGTCGCGGCGTCGCCCTTGAAGATCAGCGCCGGCCGCAGCCGCACGACCTTCGTCAGCGGGTGGTCGCGTTCGAACGCGTCGAGGATGCGCTCGACCGCGGCCTTGTGGCGCGAGTAGAAAGAAGTTGGGATTCCGTCGGTCGGCCATTCCTCGTCCACCTCTCGGTCCTTCGGCCCGGGCGAGTAGGCGCCGACCGAGGAGGCGTAGACGAGCTTCGATACCCCGGCTGCGGCGGCGGCCTCGAAGACTCGCCGGCTGCCCTCGACGTTGATCCGCTCCAGCGTCGCTTCGTCGCGGGAGGGCTGGATCGCCCAGGCGAGGTGGATGACCGCGTCGGCGCCGCGGAAGGTCTCGGCGAGGCCGGGGCCGAGGATGTCGGCGTCGACCCAGGTCGTCTTCGCCGGTTCCCAGGCGGGGCGGCGACGCGCGAGGCCGACGATCTCGTCGATCTCGAAGGATTCACCCAAGGCTTCGACAACGCTGGTTCCAACGTTCCCGGTAGCACCCGTGACGACGACCTTCACACCTCGCGGCTACCCCTGCCAGGCGGCCCGGAAACGAGCTGTGCCTCAGAGAACCGTCCGAGTACCGCTCGCAGACCTTGACAGGATTTGCTGATCAGTTTAGGGTGCCTGACTTATCCAGTTGCCCGGTGAAATCGCCGGGCCCATCTCCATTAGGGAGGGAGATTCCATTGATGCCAGCTATGAAACGCCTGGCCCTGCTCGCCTGCTGTCTCGTCGCGGTCCTCGTGCCGGCAGCCAGCGCAAGCGCGGCGATAACCACCAAAACGATCGACTACGGGCCGTACACGATCCCCGCCGGGGGCGGCGATCCCCATGACCACGACACGATGGGGGCGATCGCCAACAAAATCGTCACCAACATCTCCAAGCCGTGCACCGGCTGCACCTTGATCGGCGCGACGCCGGACCTCGTCTACGAAAATGGCAGCAAAGCCAACATCACAGAGGGTCCGATGCTCCACCACGCGGTGTTCATGGCCCAGTCGAGCGGCAAGGTCGACGCGACCTGCGGCAACAGCGGCCCGGGCCTGCTCGGCGAGCGCTTCTTCGCCAGCGGCAACGAGCGCACCGCGGTCGACCTGCAGTCGCTGAACTACGGCTACAAGATCGCCAGCAGCGAGACCTGGAACATGGTCGTCGACCTGATGAACTGGGAAACGACCAGCAAAACGGTGAAAGTCCGGGTGACCTGGAAGTACGCCACCGGCAGCGACCACACCAACCGCGCCTCGCTGCGACCGGTCTGGCTCGACGCCGACGGGTGCAGCATGGACTCGCTGATCAGCGTGCCGAAAGGCCTCAGCGACACGCACAAAGACTGGAAAGCCACCTTCGGCGGCAAACTGATCGCCGCCGCGGGGCACATCCACGACCACGGCGTCAACATCGAACTCACCAACGAGAGCACCGGCGGCACCCTGCTCTGCAACTCGGTTGCGGGCTACGGCGGCGCGGGCTACGAAACCCACCTGGACGGGCGCAAACACGTCTCCTCGATGGGCGTCTGCACGGGCAACCCGATCTCGACGATCAGCAAAAACGACACGATCCGCCTGCACGGCATCTACAACGTGCCGGAAGGGCATCACGAAGTAGATGACGCGATGGCGATCGCGATCGCCTACATCAACCCGAGCTGACGCTGACCATCAGCTGAGGCTGGGATTCACCGGCGGCCCCCGACTCCTCCGGGGCCGCCGGTGACCTTTTGTCACCATCTTCCGATGCGGGCCCTGGCGATCGCTACGTCCAGGTCTTCGCGGCGCTCAGCCGGGCTTCGTAGCCCGGACGTCTAGCGCGGATCGGCGCGATAGGCGATGGCACGGTGACGAACGGCAGCAACGCGGACAGTCTGCTCCCCGTCGGTTAGCTGGTAGAGAATTCGGTAGGCGCCTACTCGCAATGAGTACAGGCCGCGCAGTTTGCCTCGGAGCGCATGTCCAGCTCGCGGTTCCCGCTCCAGTAAGCCCAGTGCGTCCTCGATTGCGTCGATCAGCGGCCAGTTGAGTTCGAGCAGCTCGCCGCGAGCACGGCGAGCGAGAACAAGCCGGGCCAACGATCAGCCGGCGGTCGGCCGGCGCTCAGCCAGTTCGCTGCGCAGCTCGGCGAGGGTGACCGTTTCGTCCCGCGCGATCTCGGCCAGGCCGGCCTCGAGCGCGGAGAGTGCGTCTGGGTCCGAGAGAACCTCGGCAGTCTCCTCCAACGCCTCGTACTCGTCGATTGGGACCAGCGCCGCAGCCGGAGTGCCGTTGCGGGTCACCACCACATGATCGCGCCGATCGCTCACGTCATCGAGCAAGCCGCTGAGGTTGCTGCGTAGCTCGCGCACAGGGACGGTCTTCGCCATCGATTCAGTGTACATGATCGTGTACACACCGCCTTTTTGGCTTGACGTTAGCGGGAAGTCGCCGGCACGGCCGTGAGCGGCCGAGCGGCCGGCGACCTGCCCCGTCGCGACGGCAGCAGCAGGGCCGAGGAGCAGACCATCGCGAAGGCGGTTGCCTGCAGGGCGAGCCCGAGCGGGTTGCCCGAGAGGGGGTCGTTGAAGACGAGGACGCCGCCGGCGATCTGGGTCGTGTTGGCGACCAGGCCCATCAGCCCGATCGTCTCGATCGCCTGGCCGCCCTGGAGCGCGGCCACCGCGGCGTACTGAGCGAGGGCGCCGCAGACGACGGTCACCGCGATCCAGGGCGCCACCACCGCCAGCGAGACCTCGTCGATGCCGGTCAGGCCCTTGATCGCGACCCCGGCGAGGGCGACGAGCGTCCCCGCCAGGGCGGCGAGGAGGAGGCCGCGGCGGGCGGCGAGGCGCTGCGATCGGTGGCCGAGGGCGAGGGCGATCGCGATCAGGCCCAGCGCGCCCTCGAAGCCGAGGATGGCGAGGAGGGAGAAGTCGGAGTGGCTGTCGCCGAGGTGCGGCACGGTGAGGACGAGCAGGGCGAGGCCGGCGCCGCCGACCAGCAGCGCCAGCCACTGGCGCGGCTCGACCCGGTCGCCGAAGAGCCGCTGCGACATCACCGCCAGGGTCACGGCGCCGCCGGAGAGCACCGCCTGGACGATCGAGATCGGCGCCATCGAGAGGGCCGCGACGTGGACCAGCCAAGCGATCGCGGCGAGGCTCCAGCCGGCGGCGAACCAGGGCGAGCCGGCGAGCTGGCGGGCGCTGCGCAGCGGCCGCCGCAGGCGCACCGGCTCGACCCGGTGGCAACCCCGATGCTTCAGCAGCGAGGCCAGGTTCGTCAGCAGCGCGGCGACGAGGGCGAGGGCGATGCCGACCTGGACCAAGGCTCTACCTGCGTCCCGCCCGGGTCCCCAACCGCTGCCGCGCCGCCGCGACCACGGAGGGCGATGAGTGGCAGGCCTTGGCGATCACGGTGTCGGCGTGGTCGGGCACCCGCATCACCTCGAACTCGATCAGGCCGGCCCGGCGCAGCTTGGCGCGGGCGTGCCTGTCGCAGTCGCTCGGCGCCGCCTCCAGGGCAGCCTCGGCTGCGCGCTCGCGCCGGCAGGTCAGGCAGAACTGGCCTTCGGCGCCGCTGGCCCAGCTCTCGGGCAGCGGCGAGCGATCGCCGTCGATCCTGCCGGCGGTCATTCCGCAGCGGTCGCAGGTCCATTTCTGTGCCGTGTTGCCGGTCGCGCTCATCGAGCGACGCCCCGGGATCGGCGGCGACGGCGACGGGGCTGACCCGACCCCTTGTGCTGGGAGCCGTTCTGCGGGCCGCGATCGCCGCGGTCCTGGTCGAACTGCCGGGCGAGGCCGAGATCGCCGGCCATGCGCCGGACCTCGTCCGCCTGCTCGGCGAGCACGAAGCTGATCCCGGTGCCCTGGCGGCCCGCTCTACCGGTGCGGCCGACGCGGTGCACGTAGGCGTCGCGATCGCCCGGCGCATCGAAGTTGACGACATGGGAGATGTCGGCGACGTCGATCCCGCGGGCGGCGACGTCAGTCGCTATCAGGGCGTCGACTTCGCCGGCCTCGAAGCGGGCGAGCGCCCGCTCGCGCTGGCCTTGGCTCTTGTCGCCGTGCATCGCCGCGGCGTCGAGCCCATGGCTGCGAAGGCGCTTGACGAGCCGGTCGGCGCCGCGCCGGGTGCGGACGAAGACGAGCGTGCGGCCGCTCTCGTCGCTGCGGAGCTGCTCGACCAGGCGGTCGAGCTTGGCGCTCTGCGAGTCGAGATGAAGAAAGCGATGTTCGATATCCGCCTTGCCGCGCTCGCTGGCGGCCTGCGTGTGACGGCGAGCGTTGCGGGTGTAGGCGGCGGCGATCTTGCCGGTGGCCCCCTCCAGGGTGGCCGAGAAGAAGAGCGTCTGGCGCTCCGCCGGCGTCTGCCCGACGATCCGGCTGACGGCCGGCTTGAAGCCCATGTCGAGCATCCGATCGGCCTCGTCGAGGACGAGGATTCGGACCCGCGCCAGCGAGACGACGCCGCGCGCGATCAGGTCCTCGAGGCGGCCCGGGGTGGCGACGACGATGTCGGCGCGGCGGGCGGCGCTGCTCTGCGGACCGAAGCCGACGCCGCCGTAGACGGCGGCGATGCGGAGGCCGCGAGCGTCGGCGACCGAGCGCAGCTCGTCGACGATCTGGCTCGCCAGCTCGCGGGTGGGCGCCAGGACCAGGGCCGCGGCGGGGCCGCCGCCGGGCTCGAGCCGGTCGACCAGCGGGATGCCGAAGGCGAGGGTCTTGCCGGAGCCGGTCGGCGACTGGACAAGCAGGTCGTGTCCGGCCAGCGCGTCGCGCACGACCAGCTCCTGGACGGGGAAAGGCTGGGTGATGTCGCGGCGCTCCAGCGCGCGGACGACAGGTTTGGAGATGCCGAGATCGGCAAACGAAACGATGTTATTTGCTCCTTCTTGAGCGTATTAGGGGAGATCCAGCGACCCCTAAACGCAAAAGCAGCGTGCGGAGGAAACGGAACCTCTCGGGCGGCGTTGGACCAGACCCGACAAGTTCACGGTAGCAGCCACCTCCGGATCGGCGGACCCCAGGTGGACCTTTGGTCCATCTCGGTCAGGCGCCGGCGCGGGTTGCGGCGCCGACCGGCACGGCAAGGAGGATAGTTCTCGCCGATGGGAGCGCCTGGCGCCAAGGTTTCGGTTTCCGCAGGTCGGGGAGGATCATTCCTGTGAGCAGGGCGCTTTGGCCGGCGACTCGGGTCGCCCTCAACCTGATCCTGCTGCTGGCGGCGGTCGTGGTCGCGCTCTGGGCCCTGGGGCAGCTTCGGGTGGTGGTGGTACCGGTGCTGGTGGCACTGCTGCTCGCCACCTACCTCATACCTCCCGTCGACCTGCTGCGGCGGCACGGCTGGCCGAGCGCGCTCGCCACGCTCTTCGTGATGGCGCTGAGCGTCGCCGCCCTGGCCGGCGTCGTGACGCTGATCGCCCCCGCCTTCGTCGACCAGTTCGGAGAGCTCGAGGACAGCGTCGACGAAGCCATCGCCGAGGTCGTGCGCTGGCTGGTCGAGGGGCCCTTCGACCTCGCCCGCAGCGACATCGACCGCGCCGTCGACGACGCCCTCGCCTCGCTGCGCGAGAACGCCGGCGGCATCGGCAAAGGCGTCCTCTCCGGTGCCTCCGCGCTGGCCGAGATCGTAGTGGGGCTCCTTCTCCTGGTGGTGCTGCTCTTCTTCTTCGTCCACGACGGACGTCGCATGTGGACCTGGACGACTTCGCTGGCGCCCGAGCGCAGGCGCGAGCTGGTCGACGGCGCCGGGCGCGAGGTGTGGCAGACGGTCGCCGGATACATGCGGGGCGTGGCGCTGATCGCCGTCATCGACGCCGTGCTGATCGGCATCGCCCTGGCGATCATCGGCGTTCCGCTGGTCGTGCCGCTGATGGTCGTCGTCTTCCTCGGGGCGTTCATCCCCCTGATCGGGGCCGTGGTCGCCGGCGTGATCGCGGCGCTGGTCGCTCTGATCAGCGAGGGTCCGCTCGACGCCCTCCTCGTCGTCGGGGCGATTACGGCGATTCAGCAGATCGAGGGCGACTTCCTCTATCCGAACGTCGTCGGCCGCACGATCAGCCTGCACCCGGTGGCGATCCTCCTCGTCCTCGCCGCGGGAACGGTGATCGCCGGAATCGTCGGCGCGCTGCTGTCGGTCCCGGTCGCGGCCGGCATCTGGACCGCGTTCGACTACGTCCGGCGCGAGGGGGACTCCCAAGCCGCCGGAAAAGTGCAGCCCGATCCTTAGTCGGCCGGCTTACGGCTACCGCCGGCCCTCGGCTCGCGCCCGCAGCAGCTCGCGCTCGCGGGCGTTGCCGCTGAGGGCGGCAGCGCGAGCGAACTCGGCTGCCGCCTCTTCCTCGCGCCCGAGCCGCTCGAGCAGCTCGCCGCGCGCCGCCGGCAGCAGGTGGTAGCCGTCGAGGGCGGACTCCGACGCCAGCCCGTCGAGCAGCTCCAAACCGGCGGCGGGCCCGAACGCCATGCCGACGGCGACGGCGCGGTTGAGGCGGACCACCGGGGAGCCGGCGATCGCCGCGAGGCCGTCGTAGAGGGCGACGATCCGGGGCCAGTCGGTCTGCTCCGGCGTCCGCGCCCGGGCGTGGCAGGCCGCGATCGCAGCCTGCAGGGCGTAGGGGCCGAGCGGGCGACCGAGCGCTTCGGCCCGCTCCAGCGCCCTTAGGCCGCGCCCGATCAGGACGAAGTCCCAGCGCGAGCGGTCCTGCTCGAGCAGGGGGATCGCCTCCCCCGCTGCGCCGGTCCGCGCCGGGAAGCGCGCCGCCTGCAGCTCCATCAGCGCCACCAGCCCCAGCACCTCCGGCTCCGCCGGCGCCAGCCCGGCGAGAATCCGTCCCAGCCGCATCGCCTCCTCGCAGAGATCGCCGCGAATCCAGTCCTCGCCGGCGCTCGCCGCGTAGCCCTCGTTGAAGATCGCGTAGACCACCTCCAGCACCGAAGCCAGCCGCTGCTCGCGCTCGGCCGCACCCGGCACTTCGATCGGCACCCGCGCCTCGGCCAGCGTCCGCTTGGCGCGGACGATCCGCTGCGCCACCGTCGACTCCTTGGCGAGGAAGGCGCGGGCAATCTGCGCCGTGCTCAGCGAGCCGACCAGGCGCAGCGTCAGTGCCACCCGCGCCTCGGTCGAGAGCACCGGGTGGCAGGCGGTGAAGATCAGGCTGAGCAGGTCGTCTTCGATCTCGTCGTCGGCGAGGGCGGCGAGGTCCGGCTCCGCCAGCCGCGCCCGCAGCTCGATCTCCCGCCCCAGCTCCTCCTCCTTGCGGGTCGCCATCTCGCCGCGCCGCAGCCGGTCGATCGCGCGGTTCTTCGCCGTCGCCATCAGCCAGGCGCCCGGGTTGTCGGGGACGCCCGAGCGCGGCCACTGCTCGAGCGCGGCGACGAGCGCGTCCTGGGCCAGGTCCTCGGCGATGCCGACGTCGCCCACCATCCGCGCCAGCCCGGCGATCAGCCGGGCCGACTCGATCCTCCAGACGGCGTCGATCGCGCGGCGGGCGTCCTCTCCACTCATGCCTTCGCTCGCCCGCCGCGCCGTTGGCCGCTACTGGTTGCGCTCCGCCTGGGCCCGGATCCGCTCCTCCTGCTCGCGCAGCTCGGGCGTGTACTCCTCGCCGAAATCGTCGGCCTCGAAGACCTGGCGGAGTTCGATCTCGCCCGGCTCGTCGTGCGGGTTGGGGCAGCGCTTCATCCACTCGATCGCCTCCTCGAAGGAGCGCACCTGCATCAGCCAGTAGCCGGCGATCAGCTCCTTGGTCTCGGCAAAGGGTCCGTCGATCACCGTCCGCTCGCCTTCGCCGAAGCTGACCCGCGCCCCTTTCGAGCTCGGTTGCAGGCCCTCGCCGGCCAGCAGCACGCCGGCCTTGACCATCTCCTCGTTGAACTTGCCCATCTCGGCGAGCATCTCCTCGCCCGGCATCTCGCCGGCCTCGGAGTCCTTGGTCGCCTTCACGATCGCCATCACTCTCATCGGGGGTCCCTTCTGTGTCGTCTCTCGCGGAAGCCGGGGGTCCGATTCTCCCGCCTTTATCGAGTACGACGAACGAGGCGCACCGAAATCGACACGCGGCGAGATTCCTTCGCGAGCCGATTCGGCGCGAAGGGATCGCGGTCAGCCCGTGCGCAGCAGCACGAAAACCGCGAAAGCGAGGATCATGGCGCCAATGGACCACGCCCAGATCCGAGCGTAGGCTCCGATCAGGCCATAGCTGCGTGGCTTCCGTCGCCCCGCCTCTTCGGGATACGAGCTGTCGATGGCTTCGGTCAGATCCACCTGTTCGCGCTCAACCAATACCTCCGCGAGCAGAGCTCGCGCTCGCTCGGATTGGTCGGCGCGAACCATCACTCGTCGAGATCCCCCACCCGGATTCAGCCAACCGATGCCGAGCGTGGGGCCGTCGATGCCGACGTGCTGAAGAGCGCTCGGGATCCCAGCGCTCTCGAGCAGACCCTGGATCATCTCGGCTTCCACCCGATCGTTGGCGTAGGCAACGCCAACGAGCTCATCTCCGCTCACGTTTTCCCTAGAAATCGCCGCCACCCGCTCGCCACTGTGCGCTCCTCGTCTGGGGTGTGGAAATGAGCGCAGATCGCTAGCGACAGGCTCAGCGGCATCCAACCACACAAGGTCGGAGCATTTCAACATATTCGTGTGTTTATGATTTAACCGGAGCGCTCCGGTGGCGCCTCTTCGTCCCTCACTTCACCGAGCCGGCCAGCAGGCCCTGCACGAAGTAGCGCTGGAAGACGAAGAAGACGGCCAGCGGGATCGCCAGCGAGATGAAGGCGGCCGGCGCGATCAGGTCGATGTTGGAGCCGAACTGGCGGAACTGGGAGAAGATCGCGACGGTGATCGGCTGCGTGTCGCGGCCGAAGGTCAGCGCGACGAGGAAGTCGTTCCAGGTCCAGAGGAACTGGAAGATCGCCAGCGAGGCGATCGCCGGCAGGCCGAGCGGCAGGATCAGGCGGACGAAGATCCGCAGCTCCGAGGCGCCGTCGATCCGCGCCGACTCGAGCAGGTCCTTGGGGATGCCGACGAAGAAGTTCCGCATCAGGAAGATCGCGAAGGGCAGCGCGAAGGCGGTGTGGAAGAGGATCAGCGAGATGACGGTGTCGAAGATGCCGACGTCGTTGTAGAAGGAGAACATCGGGATCAGCGCCATCTGCAGCGGCACGACGAGCAACGCGACGACGAGCAGGAAGAGCCAGTCGCGCCCGGGGAAGTCGAGCCAGGCGAAGGCGTAGCCGGCGAGGGCGCCGACCACGATCGGGATCGCGGTGCCGCCGAGCGCCACGAAGACCGTGGTGACGAGGGCGCCGGTTATTTCCTCGTTGTCGATCAGCTCCTCGTAGTTCTCGAGGGTGGTGACGCTCGGTTCGGAGAAGACGGTCCACCAGCCCTGCCCGCTGGCGATGTCGGCCGGCAAGAGCGAGGTGAGGAAGAGGCCGAGCGTGGGCACCAGCCAGAGCACCGCGATGAAGGCCAGCAGGAGGTTGAGGGGGCCCTTCGCGAACGCCCGGCTGAGCCGGCCGGCCATCAGATCTCCCTCCTGAAGTTGCGGATGTTGAAGGCGAGCAACGGGATCACCAGCAGGAAGAGGAGGACGGCGATCGCCGAACCGAGGCCGAAGTCGTTGACGCCGCCGAAGGCCGTCCGCCACATCGCCAGCGCGATCACGTTGGCGTCGTCCTGCGAGGAGGCGGGGGCGACCGAGAGGACGATGTCGAAGACCTTGAGGACGTTGATCAGCATCGTCACGAAGACGACGATCAGCACCGGTCGCAGCAGCGGCACGGTGACCCGGCGGAAGACCTGCGCCTCGCTGGCGCCGTCGGTGCGCGCCGCCTCCAGCACGTCGCGCGGCAGCGCCGCCAGGCCGGCGCCGATCACGACCATCGCGAAGCCGGCCCAGACCCAGATGTAGGCGATCATCACCGCCGGGGTGATCAGGCTCGGCCCCAACCACTCGACCCCGGAGAAGGGCTCCTCGAACGTGTCGGGCGAGATCGCCACGGTGTGCTCGCCCGGGCCGACCTCCTCGAAGGCGAAGCTGCCGTCGGCCTCCGTCTCGACCGTCCCGACGCTGCCTCCGCCGGCGTCGCGCAGCTCCACCGAGACCCCGGGCAGGCCCTGCTCGCCCTGCTCGACGACGCCGGGTTTGCCGCCGCCGGGGAGGAAGTCGACCCAGACCACGCCGGCGATCCCGCCGGCGAGCGGCGGGGGGGCGCGGGCCTGAGCGGCGTCCTCCGGAACGTCTTCCGGCGGGATCGCGGTCAATCCCATCCGGGCGACGTCCCCCGCCCGCAACGGCTCGGCGAGCCGCAGCCCCTGCTTCGGCGTGCCTTCGAGGCGCTCGGTGGAGCCCGCCGCGTCGGAGAAGGCCCCCGGCGGATCGACCGCGTCGACGACGGCCGCGAGGCTGGCGTTGACGGCGCCGATTTCGGGATCGCTCTGGTCCATCACCCGCCAGATCACCCCCGCCGCGAAGAGGGAGATCGCCATCGGCATGAAGACCGCGGTGCGGAAGGCGACCGACCAGCGAATCCGCTCGATCAGCACCCCGAAGACGAGGCCGATCGCGGTGACCAGGGCGGGGACGACCGCGAGCCACAGCGCGTTGTTCTGGATCGCGGTCAGGAGGAGGTCGGTGGTGACGATCTCCTCGTAGTTGTCGAGCCCGACGAACTCCGAGCCGCTGCGGTCGAAGAAGCTGCGGTAGATCGTCGAGATCGCCGGATAGACGATCCAGATCGCGAGCAGGACGGCGGCCGGCGCGAGGAAGCCGAGCGCGACGCGATGGCGACGCCAGAGGCCCGGTTTGCCCTCCGGACCTCTCTCTGGCGCCGCCATCTTGGCCGCTCTATCCGCTTGCCGGCCGGGCTAGAAGGCCCGGTTGGCTTCCTGCTCCAATTTGTTCGCGGTGGCGTCGACGTTCTGGTTCTCCATGAATTCGGTCAGCGCCTGCCACATGCCTTTGCCGACCGTGGCCCCGAACGCCGCCGGCTGCAGGTCGGAGAGGTCGAAGCGGAAGGTCTCCGCTTCGGCGATCGTGGAGGCGGTCTCGCGCGTCAACTCGTCCGGGTAGATGCCGGTGTCGAGATCGCGGTTGGCGCTGGAGAAGCCACCCCGTTTCGCCCAGATTTCGGCGGCCTCCGCGCTGGCCAGGTACTCGACCAGCGCCCGGGACGCAGCCGTGTCGTTGAACATGATCACCACGTCGCCACCGCCGACGACCACCGGTTCGGACCCGTCGACCGAGGGGAAGTCGAAGACGTCGTAGTCGGCGATCGGTTTCGCCTGCGTGCCGGCTTCGATTTCGGTGACGACGAAGTCGCCCTCGATCACCATCGCGCCCTCCGGGTTCTCTTTGAACGCGTTGGTGACCGACGTCGGGAAGTCGGTCTGCAGAGCACCCGAGGTGCCGCCGACGATGTTGTCCGAGTCGCCGATGATCTCGGTCATCGTTTTCAGCGCGTCTTTGACGCTTTTGTCAGTCCACGGGATTTTGTGGTCGGCGAGCTGGTCGTACATCTCCGGGCCGGCTTCGCGCAGGTAGATGTTCTCGAACAGGTCGGTGAGCGGCCAGCCTGCGTCGACGCCGATCGAGTAGGCCTTCGTCCCCGACGCTTTCAGCGTCTCCGCGTTCTGGAGCAGTTCGTCGAAGGTCTCGGCCGGTTTGACGCCCGCCGTGTCGAAGAGGCCGACGTTGTACCAGACGGTCGACTTGTTGGCCGCCTTGAAGACGAAGCCGTAGACCTTGCCTTTGAAGGTGGCGACTTCGACGGCGCCCGGGGTGAAGCTGTCTTTGATCGCGTCTTCGGCGAAGCCGAGCGGTTTGAGCGCTCCCTGTTCGTAGAAGTCGGCGACCGACCCGGGCTGGGGCACGGCGGCGAGATCGGGCGGGTTGCCACCCTCGACGGCCGTCGCGAGGATCGTCGGCAGCTCGTCACCGGCCGCGTCGTAGCTGACCGTGACGTTGGGGTATTCCTCCCGGAAGCCGTCCAGGACGGCCTCGAAGGACTGCGCCTCTTCGCCGGTCCAGACGCCGGCGACGTCGACGCTGCCGGAGACGTTCGCGGCGCCGCCGCCGTTGCCTCCGTCGTCATCGTCGTCGCCGCATCCGGCGAGCGCGAGTGCGAACACCGCGACCAGCAGCGCAAGCACGTGGAGCGTTCGAATCCTCATGTCTCTCCTCCTCATTGGCGCTCTGCCTTTTCTGCCTTCTCGGGCTCGCGATCCGCGTAGATGCCCAAGCTCGTCTCGGGGTCGAAGAAGTGGAGGTTGCGGGTGTCGACCGCGATCTCCGCCGGCTCCCCCTCGCGGATGCCGGAGCGAGGGCCGAAGCTGCCGATCAGCGTCGTCTCCTCGGCATCGCCCTTCTTCGCGCCACCGCTCGGCGCTTCGAGGTCGGCGGCCAGCTCGCGGACGTCCTCGGTCTGGGCCGGGCGAGCGGCGATCGTGAAGTGCGCCAGCACCTCCGAGCCGAGCGCCTCGCGAAGCTCGACCTGGCCCCTGATGCGGCGGTCATCCGGCGAGTCGGGATCCAGCGACGCGTCTTCGAGGTCCTCGGGCCGGATGCCGACGATCACCCTGTCGCCGTCGCGCCTTTGCAGCTCCGGCCGCTCGGAGACGAGCTCGGCGTCGAGGGTGACCCGCTGGTCGCCGATCGCCACGCGCAGATCGCCGTTGGAGCGCTCCAGGCTCGCCTCGAGCATGTTCATCGCCGGGCTGCCGATGAAGCCGCCGACGAAGAGGTTGACCGGGTGGTCGTAGAGCTCCTGCGGGCTCGCCACCTGCTGCAACTCGCCCTTGCGCATCACGGCGACGCGATCGCCCATCGTCATCGCCTCGACCTGGTCGTGGGTGACGTAGATCGTCGTCACCCGCAGGTCCCGCTGCAGGCGGCTGACCTCGGCCCGCATCTCGACCCGGAGCTTGGCATCCAGATTGGAGAGCGGCTCGTCCATCAGGAAGGCCGCCGGTTCGCGGACGATCGCCCGCCCCATCGCGACGCGCTGGCGCTGGCCGCCGGAGAGGTTGCGCGGCTTGCGGTCGAGCAGTTCGTCGAGGCCGAGGACCGAGGCGACGTCGTGGACGCGGCGGTCGATCTCATCGCGGTCGAGCCCCCGCACCCGCAGCCCGAAGGCCATGTTGTCCTCGACGCTGAGATGGGGATAGAGGGCATAGCTCTGGAAGACCATCGCGATGTCGCGATCCTTGGCCGGCACCCAGTTCACGACCCGCTCGCCGATCCGAATCTCGCCCTCGGAGACCTCCTCCAGGCCGGCGACCATGCGCAAAGCGGTCGTCTTGCCGCAACCGGAAGGACCGACCAGAACCAGCAACTCCCCGTCGTCCGCCGCCAGATCGATCGAGTCGACGGCCCGCGTCCCGTCCGGATAGACCTTCGAGACCTCGCTGAAAGTAACAGCTGCCACAAAAGAGAGCTACCACTGCGGGGCGTTTAGCTAACCTCGATTTGCCGGGGGGCGCGGCGGGAGACCCTCCCGGGGAAAGCTCGTGGCAGCGGAGGCCAACGGTTGTAAGGGGCGCCCGCCTGCTCATTCGTCCCCGGAGGTATCGCAGGCCGCTAGATCGCGACGGCGCGAACCGCTCGCAGCCGCGCTCAGTGTCTCAGCTGAGATGAAGGATTTGCGCGATGCAAGTCGGTGCCGTAGGTCCGATCGGTAGCTTCCCACGGAACGCCGCGAGACGGCTATACGCGGACACCGAAAAGCGCTGTCGAGAGTGATTGAGAGTTTGCGACGGGACCTCGACGAAGAAATGATCGGCGATCTGGTCGAGGGCGCTCAGTATTGGGCCGAGCATCGTGGGGACGAGAAACTTCACCAGCTTGCTCGCGACGAGCAAGGACTGGAAAACGAAGCCGAGGAGCATGAAGAGCTTGATAACGAGCTGAAGCGGCAGATCGTCGAGAACAAACTGGCCCAGATCGCGCGCATGGAGGAGCTAAAGGACGAGACCGATATCCGCGTCGACCTCGACACGATCAACTCGCTTCGACAACGGATCGCTCAATTCGCCAGTAAGGCGACGATCGCGTCGCTACTTCACGCGTATCGGCAAGTAGATGAACTCTTAGAGGTACTAGAGACCAGCGTGGAGTGGGTCCTGTATACGTGGGATCAGTCGGTGCAGCAGGCCGGCGACGAAGCCCGAGGAAAGTAAGTGGGGTCGGCGCTTAGAGATTGGCGGCGAAGGCGGTAGCAGATTGGGCTTCGATCCTAGATCGCGGAGTTTGCCTGGGATCGGGTTATCGCTAGTGATGAGGGTGTCTACCCCGTCCATGCGGCGGTCCAGACCACCTGAACATCGCACTTGACGTTCCGCCACTTGCAGTCGTTGGTCCGATCTTCCATTCGAACCCGGGTGCGAGGGTCCGATGCACCTTCACCTCTAGTTCCTCCAATCGGCATCGCGAGGTTGGCGATCCTCCGCGAGGTCGATGAGGCAGTTGGTATCGACCAAGACCGTCTGCATTTAGACAGCCTCTGCCGACTCCGCTTCATTAAACATCGCGTAAGGGCCCCACGTCATGACGAGCCAGTCGCCCTCTTGGGTGCCAGGAACAGCCGGCTCGCCGTTTTCCTGCTCGCGGATCCAGCGCATCCGTCCGACATTCGTATCGCCATCCACGCGTAGCTCGGCATCGACCACGCAGATCACAGGGGCCTGAAAATCGAGGCGTACGATCTTGAAGTCTTCAAGCTCGTACATGGAGAAGAGGTCCCGCATCTGACCAGCGTCCTTTCTGCGCGACCCCTCGCGGGTCAGCTTTGCCAAGAGACCCGCCATCCTTCCGTAGTTCTTGGATTTCCAGCCATCGAGAAATTCGGCTGCGCGGCCGAAGATTTCCTCTCTCTCAAATCCGTCATCGCTCGGCGTCAGGGTGCGCGCCTGCCAGGCGTCCGTGGCCTTCTTGAGTCGCTCGGTCTCGGCCATCTGCTCAAGCACCTCGCCCATAGTCGGCTCTGGCACTATTGGCTCGGCCTGCTTTTCGCGGCTCTGCGCCCAATCGGCTACCGCCAGGAGTCGGTTCCAGGCTTTGGTGGCGACGATGACGTTGTTGAAGTTGGGAAGCATCCCGTGGACGATTCCGTTCCGGTACAGCTCGTAGACCTCATCCTCGGACGTCTTCCTGAAACTCTGCGTGAAGGTTCGATGGGCGCGACTGAGGCCCATGTGGTGCCCAACGACGCTGTCCCACGCGGCCATTTCGTCGTCGCTCCGAGCGTGCAGGCCGCGCCGCTGTTCGGTCTCAAAATCGTTAACGAAGCCATCCATCACGGCGAGGAGCTTGAGAACGACGGAATCGAAGCGCTCCGCCTCGTAGTCCTCTTGCGCTCGTTCGATCATCGGGAGTCGAGTGCGCATCGCCGGGAAGCGGCGGAGCCGGTGCAGCATGAACCGGAGGGTGTCGGCTTCCCGGTAGTAGGCGATCAGCGCTTGCTCCGCGTCCTCTGGCTCCATCGGGATCAGCTTTTTCACGACTTCGGTATTCAGGCTCTCGTGGAAAATCCAATGCCGCTTCCCGAGGCGTTCATAGAATCCGTCAATCGTCTGGACGAGATCGTTTAGCTGGCCCTCGATCTTCTGTAGTGCTCTCCGCTGCTCTCGGCCGACGAGGAGCGTCAGATACTTGAAGCCGCGTAGCTGCTCCGTCATTTCTACAACGCTCGGCAGATCGCGGGCTGACTTGTACGGATCGGGAGGCGTGTCGGTCATATTGAGCGGAGTCGTTGGCGTGTGCTGTTATCGGAGCAGCCGCGCGAACTCGTCTCGGCCCACTCCAGCGGTGCGCAAGATGCTCGCAAGCGTTCCTCGCTTGATCTCCCTGTTCCCATGGACTGGCACCGGGATCGCATTGGGGATGCTCGAATGCCGGAGGACGTGATGGCTGCCGCGCACCCGCTTCACGTACCAACCCTCCTTTTCGAGAGCGGCGATGACCTGCTTGCCGTTGACCGCCGGGAGCCTGGCGCTCACGCCGCGTGGACAGCAACGCTGCTGCGGTGGACGGTCGGGATCGGGAGGCCGTCTTCGTGCATCACTTCGAGGTAAGCCTCGATGGCCTCCTTGGCCATCTCGGTGGCTTCCTCGATCGTCTCGCCTTGGGTGGCGACGCTTGGCAGCTCGGGCACGAAGACGCTGAAGCCGCCTTCGGGCTCCGGCTGCAAGATGATCTCGAACTCGCGCTCGATGCTCACACCCGAAGCTTACGCGACCTAACCCTGCAGCGAGCTGGGATTGGCACAGGACGAGGGCGACGCGTTTCAGGCACTAATTCACATTAGTGCCTGAAAATAGAGGTCGATATGCGGCGATGCGTGGCGATTGACGAATTCTGAAATCGCCGATGTGCAGGGATTGCTGGCGATGGAGCTAGCCGGACTCGAACCGGCGACCTCCTGGGTGCGATGACGCGGTTCGGCGCCGAGTCACAAGAAGCAGGCGATTTCCAGCCGGACCTATCTCGAGCAGGCCTCGAAAGCCAGTTGACAGCGGTCGTCGCCTGGTTCCCGGGACCGCAGCGTCCAACCCCCGCGGATCCAGATTCAATGGACCGGTGCAGATCGTTCTCGCGATAGCCCTCGGAATCGGGATCGGCCTTGTGGTCGGGGGCGTCGGCGGCGGCGGCGCGATCCTTGCGCTGCCGGTGTTCGTCTACGTACTTGGGGAGGGCGTCAGCTCGGCCTCGACGGCATCGCTCATCGTCGTCGCCCTCGGCGCCTCCGCGGGGGCGGGAGCGCATGCGGTGCAGGGTCGCGTCTGCTGGCGAGTGGCCGCGTACTTCGCCGTTCCGGCGGCGGTAGGGGCGTACGTCGGCACGATCGCCGGCGCTTCGGTAAGTCCCCGAACCCTGATCCTCGCCTTCGTGCCGGTGATGCTGATCGCGGCCGTGATGACCTACGCCCGCGGCACCCAGAAAGTAGACCAGGACGACGCTCGGCTACTGGGTTGCCCACAGCCCGAGCTTCCGCGCTCCGGCCCCAGTGGCCTGGTGGTCGGCGTGATGACCGGCTTCTTCGGCGTCGGAGGTGGCTTCCTGGTCGTCCCCGCCCTGACCTCCCTCCTGGGCCTGCCGTTGCGCAGAGCGATCGCGACCTCGCTTG
>DASVWY010000241.1:0-4341 GCA_036392975.1 Solirubrobacterales bacterium
GAATGCGGTTTGCGAAAGCCCATTCCCCGACCCAGGAGGACACCCGGAAGGTGAAGACACAAACGACAACGCAAACCGTAGAAGTCAGGGCGGACGGCGAGGGCCTGGTCTCCCACGCCGGCGCTTTTCTCTTGGTCGAGCTGGCCGATCGGCTGGCGCTGACAGCGGCGCTCTCGGAGGCGATGGCGGCGAGCAGGGAGCGCCGAAGCGCCCACGACCCCGGTGTGGTCTTGCGCGACCTCGCGGTCGCGATCGCCGACGGCGGCGATCGCGTCACAGACCTCGGCGTGCTGCGCGGCCAAGAGGCCTTGTTCGGGGCGGTGGCTTCGGAGACGACTGCCCACCGGGTGCTGAAGTCGGTCGACGCCGGCCTGCTCGAAGCGATCCGCACCGCCCGCGCCAAGGCGCTGGCCAGGGCATGGGATGCCGGAGCCCGACCCGAGGAGCTGATTCTCGACATCGACGCCTCGCTTCTGATCGCCCACTCCGAGAAGGAAGGCGCCGCCGGCAACTACAAGGGTGGCTTCGGCTTTCACCCGCTGCTCTGCTACCTGGCCGAGACAGGCGAGCCGCTGGCCGCGATCCTTCGCCCCGGCAACGCCGCCGCCCACACCGCCGCTGACCACTTCGAGGTGCTGCAGCTGGCCCTCGAGCAACTTCCGGAGGCGGACCTTGGTCGCGAGATCCTCGCTCGCGCCGACATCGGCGGGCGCACCCACGCCTTCACCTCCGACTGCCGCTCGGCGGGCATCCGCTTCTCGGTCGGCTACGAGGTCGACGAGCGCGTCCGCGGGGCGATCGTGGAGCTGCCCGAATCGGCCTGGCAAAGCGCCGTCGACGGCGATGGCGATGTTCGCGAGGGCGCCCAGGTCACAGAGCTCACCGATCGTGTCGACCTCTCGAGTTGGCCCGAGGGCACCAGGCTGGTCTGCCGTCGCGAGCGGCCCCACCCGGGTGCCCAGCTCTCGGTCTTCGACTGCGAGGCCGGTTACCGCCACACCGCCTTCATCACCGACCAGGACGACGCCGATATCGCCGCCCTTGAGCTGCGCCATCGTCGCCGGGCCCGCGTTGAGGACGCGATCCGGGTCGGCAAGGAGACCGGGATGCGCAAGATGCCCTTTGCCGCCTTCGCCCACAACGAGGCCTGGCTGGAGATCTCGCTCTTGGCGCAGGCGCTGCTGAGGTGGGCGGCACTGCTCTGCCTGGCCGGCGAGCTCGCGCTCGCCGAGCCCAAGCGGGTGCGCCAGCGCCTGCTGCACGTCGCCGGTCGCCTGGTGCGCTCGGGCCGTCGGGTGGCGTTGCGGCTGCCGCGAGGCTGGCCCTGGGCCGAGGCGCTGGTCGCCGCGTTCGCGCGGCTGCGGGCGTTGCCGGCCGCGAGCCCGTAGCCACAGGGCCGCTCTCCCCAGCCTCGACCCTCCTCGCCGCACCTGCCGATGCCGGCCTGCCCGAGAACGGGCGCCTTCGCTCCGACTTGCCGGCGACTGGCCTCGAAACGAGCGCCGAGGCGGCTCCACGGAACCGCCCCGGCGCCGTTACCTACCTCAAGCCGTCCACTCTCACCCTGCTGGGTGAAAACGGTGGATCAGGGCTAGGTCCGCGCCCGCCTGACCAGCTCGCAGCAGGTCGGCCACCCGCGCCGCTACCGCCTCTATGTCCGCTTCGCTGAGTGCCATCGCTATTTCTGTTGTCCGCCACAGATGTCGTTTGCATCGGCCATTTGCATCGGGTACGGCCGAAAAATCCTGCGAACGCCCCCGGAAATTCGCGCCGGTCCTCGACGCCGCGGGCGGCGAGGACAGCCACAAAACCCACAGCCAGGCAATTCATCAAGCCAAAATCAACCAGCCAGCAAGGACCACCAGCAAGGGCAAGAGCCAGCAGCAAGAAGGCAGGCATTCACGGCAGCTATCCAGCCATGAAAAGCCCACCCAGGCAAGGCCCCAACAGCCAACAGCAACCACCCTCACGCCCTATCACTTTGTTAAGAGATCGATGCATTGAGCGCTCTCCACAGACATACCCCGTGGAATGCTCTCAATCGGAAAGCTCGGCAAAGGACAGGAGCGCTATTACCTCGACAAGGTCGCCGAAGGCGCTGAGGACTACTACTCCGGCGAGGGCGAGGTCGCCGGGGAATGGCTCGGCGATGCCGCCGAGGACCTGACCCTCTCCGGCGAAGTCGAGGCCGCACAGCTCGAAGCGATGCTGACTGGCCGCAACCCCGCCGATGGGGAGCCGCTGGTCGGGATGCGCGGCGTTCCGTCCAGCGGCTCGGTCCCCGGCTTCGATCTCACCTTCTCGGCTCCCAAGTCCGTCTCCCTGCTGTGGGGCCTTGGCGGGCCCATAGCCGCCGTCGAGGTCAAAGCCGCCCACCGCGAGGCGGTAGGAGCCGCCCTCGACTACATGCAGCGCGAGGCGTGCTGGACCCGCAGGGGCGTGGGCGGCTCGGAGTTCGTCCAGGGCAACGGCTACCTGGCGGCTGGCTACCTCCACCGCTCCTCGCGCAACGGCGATCCGCAGCTGCACACCCACGTCCTGATCGCTAACGCGACGAAGGGACCGGACGGCCGCTGGACGCGCCTCTACCACCCGGCGATCTACGACCACGCCAAGACCGCCTCCTACATCTACGAGGCCCATCTTCGCCACGAGCTCAGTCGCCGCCTGGGCGTCGAATGGCAGCCGACCCGCAAAGGCATCGCCGAGATCGCGGGCTTCGCCGACGAGCACCTGCGGCCTTCTCCACCCGTCGCGCGGAAATACTCGAGGCGGCGGGCGCCGACGCCTCGGCGCGCTCGATGCAGGTCGCTGCGCTCGCCACGCGCCAGCCGAAGGAGCGCGACGTCGGCCACGGCGAGCTGCTGGTGCGGTGGCGATCGAGGGCCGAGGAGATCGGCTTGGACCGCGAGACGATCGCGCGTACCTTCGACGCCGAGGCGGCGGTGAGGATCGAGCGCCGGGACGCTCCCACCGTCTCGGAGGCGCAGCTCGGTCGAGCGGTCACGGCGTCGGCGTCCAGGGCACGCCAGCTCGGCAAGGGATTGAGCATCGGTCGGTGAACCCCGGCCCGACCTACCGGCGATTGAAGCACCGCTCTGGCGGCCGTCAACCCCCTTCGGGGGTCGGGCGCTCCGCGCCCTTGACTGCCGCCCTCGCGGTGCTGGTTCTGCGGGTAGGTCGGGGGAGGGGGATTGGTAAGGATCACCATCGACTGAAACGCATCCGGGTGAATAGGCTGCGTCGATGCCGAAGGACCCCAAGGAGAAAGCCCGCGCCGACGTGCGCCGCGCTCAGTCCAAGTTTGAGCAAACCGGGGAGAAGCACGAGGAGGCGAGAAAGGCCCGGCGTGAAAGCTTTGAGCGGGCGCGAAAGGCGGGCCTGACGCTGCGTGAGATTGGCGAGGCGGCAAGCCTGCATTGGTCCCGCGTGGGGGATGCTCTCAATAAGAAGTAGAGTTTTGTCGTGACCCCGCGACAAAACTGGTACCCTCGCAGGCGATCCAATCAATAAGCGGCTCCCGGCGGCGCGCTAACGCCAACCGGGAGCCTGACCACAAGGAGAGTGGACCTCCTCATGGCTACCGAGAACCCTACGGGGGCGGGCGATGCCGTCGCCCTCACAATCCCCGCCGATCAAGTCCGCTTCTTGCGCAGCGTCTTCCGCATGGCGCAGGATGGCATCAAGGACGAGCTGGCGAACTACCCGAAGCAGCTCGGCGATCCGATGCGCCTGCGTCGCGAAGATGCTGCCTACGGGCGGCTTCTCACGGCGCTGGACGAGTTGGTGATCGTTCCCGACGCCGACCTGAGGATCATCCTGCGCGACCTCGCGCAGACGATTGACGCCGCAAATGAGTACGAGCGCGTCATCTCCGAGCACGAAGCTCTGAACGGCCTGCTGGAGCAGGTCGGAGGGAAGGGGGCGGCTTGATGGTGGCGGCAGGTATCGAGATTGCCCAAGTGTTCGGCGCGAATCTCGCGCGTGCCCGCGACCAAGCCAAACTCTCCCAAGAAGAGGTCGGCTTTCGCGCCTCTCTGCACCGCACGGAGGTCGGCCAATTGGAGCGGGGGATACGGCTCGCGCGGATCGACACGGTGGTCAAGCTCGCGGGTGCGTTGGGGGTGCCTCCGGGAAGCCTTCTCGACGGCATGGCTTGGAAGCCGGGGGATTTCCGTCCCGGCGAGTTCTCGATTGGGGAGAGCTGATGCGGTGGCAGACCAGTTCGGCGCGAACCTCGCCTACTGCCGCAGGCGCGCCAAGCTTGAGCCAGACCGGGTTTGACGGAGACCTCGAAGCCAGGATTCCTCCTGGTGGAAGGGAACCGATCAAGCCATGCCA
>DASVWY010000242.1:0-3850 GCA_036392975.1 Solirubrobacterales bacterium
TGCCGGTGATGCTGATCGCGGCCGTGATGACCTACGCCCGTGGCACCCATAACGTCGACCAGGACGACGCTCGGCTGCTGGGTTGCCCAGATCCCGAGCTTCGGCGCTCCGGTCCCAGTGGTCTGGTGGTCGGCGTGATGACGGGCTTCTTCGGCGTCGGCGGGGGCTTCCTGGTCGTGCCCGCCCTGACCTCCCTCCTGGGCCTGCCGCTGCGCAGGGCGATCGCGACCTCGCTTGCCGTGATCGGGTTCACCGGACTTGCCGCGCTCGCTGTCCACCTGGGACGTGGCGCCGAGCCTGACTGGCCGCTGACGATCGCGCTCAGCGGGGCTGCCGCGGTCGGCGCGCTTTCGGGCAGCTCCCTGAGCAGCCGGGCCTCTACCGCCACGCTGGGTCGTGCCTTCGCGCTCGTCGTCGCGCTTCTCGCGCTCGCCCTGCTCGTCGACGTCCTCGTCCTGGGAGGCCCGCCGAGCGGATAGGGGCAGTGACGCCGGGGGGTATGTTCGGGCATCGAAATGCTTCCCAGAAGCCAGCCTCCCCGGGCAGAGGACCGGCTCAGCGACGAGCTCGAGCGGTGGCTGAACAGCGACGCCGACAGGACGCTCGGCGGCCTCATCGACCTCTTCGGTCAGAGGAGCTTCGCGGTCATGTTCGTGCTCCTGCTCGGCGTCCCCGCGCTGCCGCTGCCGACCGGCGGGGCCACGCACGTGTTCGAGGCCGTGGCGATGCTCCTCGCACTCCAGCTGATCGCCAACCGCGATCGAATCTGGCTGCCCCGGCGTTGGCGGGGCATCGACGTGGCCGGCCCGAGCCGGCAGCGTCTCATCGACGCACTGATGAAGACGGTGCGCCGACTCGAGCGCGGCTCGCGACCGCGTCTGACCTTCATGTTCGGACACCGCCTCAGCAACGTCGCTTTCGGAGCGCTTGTGCTCGGCGGCTCGCTCGCTGCATTCTTGGCGCCACCCTTCTCGGGCCTCGACACGCTGCCGGCGCTGGGGGTCGTGTTGCTCTCGCTCGGCGTGCTGCTCGAGGACTTCCTGGTGGTGCTCGTGGGTGTGGTGGTGGGGGTCGCGGGGGTGGTGCTCGAGATCGCACTCGGAAGACTCGCCGTCGATGCTCTCGGCGAGCTCCTCTAGCTCGGCGTCGCCCCGGCCTAGAGCAACTTCGCCCCGGGGATCGCCGTCGGGACGGTTGCCTACACCGGCATCGAGACGATCTCGAACATGGCCGAGGCCGGGG
The DNA here is from genome assembly GCA_036392975.1 of Solirubrobacterales bacterium. Taxonomy (GTDB): domain Bacteria; phylum Actinomycetota; class Thermoleophilia; order Solirubrobacterales; family 70-9; genus VRUE01. Next base: position 1,243 of record DASVWY010000242.1, read on the forward strand.
GCATGCTGGAGAAGGGTGCGAGGAGCCGCGGCTCACCGACTGGCGATGCCGTGCCCGAGGGCGAGCGCGAGGAAGCCGGCGACGAGCGAGAGGGCCAGGTTCAGCCAGGCGAGCTTTACCCGGCCGCTCGCGCCCAGCAGATGGGTATCGAGCATCCAGGTCGAGAACGTGGTGAACGACCCGGTCGCTCCACTGGCAAGGATCGTCAACGCTTCGCCGCTGAGCGTCGATCCGGCAACCAGGCCGACCGCCAGGGCGCCGGTCAAGTTCACCGCGAGGATGCCGAGCGGGAAATGAGAGCTGATTCTGTGCGACAACTCGGCGTCGAGGAGGTAGCGGGCGCCAGCCGCCGCGCCCCCGAGCAGGCCAACAGCGAGCCAGCCCAGCGGGCTCACGAACCGACCGCCAGTGTCAGTCGACGCTCGGCTGTGATCCCGGCCCGCACCGCCAGGTAGCCGCAGGCGAGGGTCGCGGCGCAGTAGGCGGCAGCGAGCGGGAGATGGCCTGCTTCGACCATCACGAACAGCTCCAGCTGCATGGTCGAGAAGGTCGTCAGGGTGCCGCAGATCCCGGTCGCGAGGAAGGGGTGGTGGAGCTGATCGGGGCTGCGGTCGCGGAAGGAGGCGAAGAGGTAGCCGATCGCGAGGGCGCCGACCATGTTCACGGCGAAGGTCGGCCACGGCCAGGAATCGGCAGCGTGGGGCATCGCTTGGACGAGTCCGACTCGGATGAGGGCGCCGGCGACTCCGCCCGCATAGATCGCCGCCAGCTTTCGCAACGGGTGTCGCTTGAAGACCATCTCGATGGCGCCTCCTATCGTCGTCGCAATTGACGGGATAGGAGCCATCAGCGGCCTCGGCGCCGCGGTTATGAAGGAGCGAGCCCCATCGCTCTGGGGTCGAGATCTTAGGCGGTCCCGGAAGGCGGCGCGACCGGGCTTCGCTTCTCGTCAAGCACGTCCGGAATTCGAGTTGACCCTGAGTCGCCATGGCCGAAGCTCACCGCCGGCAGCAGCCGCTTGAGCCAGGCCGGCAGGTACCAGGCGGCGGAGCCGGACAGTCGCAGGAAGACGGGCAGCAGCGTCAGCCGCACGAGGAAGGCGTCGAGTAGGACGGCGACCCCGAGGATCACCCCCATCTCCTTGGGTGGTAGGGGTCCCGAGAGGGCGAAGGTGAAGAAGACCGCGACCATGACGCCCCCGGCGGCAAGGATCACACGGCCGGAGTGGGCGAGGCCGCCGACCATCGCCTCGCGGGCGTCGCCGGAGCGCTCCCAGTGCTCCCGCGCCGAGGAGAGCAGGAAGACGGTGTAGTCCATCGCGATCGCGAAGATCATCGCGAAGAAGAAGATCGGGCCCCAGGCGTCGAGAAAGCCCTGCGACTCGAAGCCGAGCAGGCCGGAGAGATGCCCCTCCTGGAAGATCAAAGTGGCGACGCCGAAGGCGGCGCCCGTGGCAAGCAGGTTGGTCAGCACGCCGATCGCGGCGATCAGCGGCGCCTGGAATGCGACCAGGAGCAGCAGGAAGCCGAGCGCCAGCACGAGGCCGATCGCGAGCGGCGTTCTTGCTGCGAGCGCCGTTTCGAGGTCATGGTTTTCCGCCCCCGCGCCTCCGATCAGAACCCCCGGTGGCAGTTCGTCGCGCAGGCGATCGACGGTCGGGCCGAAGGCGCTCGTCGACGGGCCGGCGGCGGGGATCGCCTCGGTCAACGCCAGGCGGCCGTCGGGGCTGTCGGCGCCCGGCACCACCGCGGCGATGCCGGGGTCGGCGGCCAGAGTCGCGGCGAGGCGCTTCGACTGCTGCGGCGCCGAGACGACCTGGAGGGCGCCGGGCGCACCGGGGCCGAAGGCGTCGACGACCTGCTCATAGCCGACTCGCGAGCCGTCCTCCTCCGGCACCACCGCGATCGAGGGCATGCCGGTCTTCAGGCTCAGCACCGGGGCGGCTAGCAGGAGGAGGATGGCGAGAGCCGTGCCGCCGAAAAGCAAGGGACGGCGCCAGAGCCGCTCCGCCCAGGCGGCGAAGCGGCGGGAGCGATGCTCGCCGCTGTGCGCCCAGGGCAGCGCCAGCCGGTCGACCCGCGCCCCCAGCTTGCCCAGCACCGCAGGCAGCAGGGTCAGCGTCGCCGCCAGCACGAACAGCACCGAGATCATGATCCCCAGCGACATCGAGCGGAAGGCGGGGCTGGGGACGAGCATCACGGCAGAGAGCGAGATCAGCACCGTGATGCCGGAGAACAGCACGGCCTTGCCGGCGGTGTCCATGGTCTCGGCGACGGCCTGCTCGACGGGCTCCTCGGAGCCGAAGAACGCGCCCCGGAAGCGATGGACGATGAACAGCGCATAGTCGATGCCCAGCGCCAGCGCGAACATCAGCGCGAAGTTCATCGCCCAGATGGAGATGTCCAGGACCTGCGTGCCGAGGTACAGCGAGCCGGCGGACGCGACGAGGCCGAGGATGGTGAGCATCAGCGGCAGCCCGGCGGCGACGAGCGAGCCGAACGCGACGACGAGGATGAGCAGCGTCACGGGCAGCGAGAGCGTCTCGGCCTTCTTGAAGTCCTCCTCGAAGACCTCGCCGAGCGCCTTGCCGGCGCTGGCGTCGCCGAAC
>DASVWY010000243.1:0-10459 GCA_036392975.1 Solirubrobacterales bacterium
GTCCACCGGGTAGCCGCTCGGCACATCTGCGCGCTGGCGGCGGCCGGGCCGGCCGGCCAGGGCTCCGGCTCACTGGTCCCGATCTACCTTCGCCCTCCCGATGCGGAACGTTGGCGTGAGCGAGACTCTTTACAGAAACAAGCCTGAGTTGACCGTTGAGGTAAGGCGGCTCGCATACAGCGACCTGCCGTCGGTGATCTCGATCGAGCGCCGCTCCTTTCCGGCGCCCTGGTCGCTGGCGATGTTCGTGCTCGAGCTCTCCAAGCCGTCGGGCATCTGTCTTGCCGCGATCGAGGACGGGGAGCTGCTCGGGTATCTGGTCTGCTCGCGTTACGACCGTGTCTGGCACTTGATGAACGTCGCGGTGGCGCCGGAGCGCCGGCGCCGCGGCGTCGCCCGCCGCCTGATCTCCCAGCTGATCGAGGAGGGGGGCGGCCGGCTGCCGTTCACGCTCGAGGTCCGGGTCTCGAACAATGAGGCGATCGCGATGTACGAGAGCCTCGGCTTCCGCTCGGCCGGCGTCCGCCCTCGCTACTACCAGGACAACGGCGAGGACGCCCTGATCATGTGGCTCGATTGAAGCCGTCGCCGTGATCCTGGCGATCGAGACCTCCTGCGACGACACCTGTGCGGCGGTGGTCGACGGTGCCCGCATCCTCTCCAGCGTCATCTCCTCGCAGGCGGCGGCGCACGAGCGGTTCGGCGGCGTCGTGCCCGAGGTCGCCTCGCGCCACCACCTCGAGCTGACGACGCCGGTGGTCGAGGCCGCGCTGGCCGAGGCGGACGTCGCGCTCGACCGGATCGAGGCGGTTGCGGTCACCAGCGGTCCCGGCCTGATCGGGGCGCTGCTGGTCGGTCTCAGCAGCGCCAAGGCGATCGCCGCGCCGCGCCGGCTGCCGCTGATCCCGGTCGACCACCTGCAGGGCCACGTCGCCGCCAACTTCCTCGAGCCCGAGCCGCTCGACCCGCCCTTCCTCTGCCTTGTCGCGAGCGGGGGGCACACCCTGCTGGCGGCGGTGCGCGACCGAGCCGGGCACGAGGTGCTGGGGCAGACCCTCGACGACGCGGCGGGAGAGGCCTTCGACAAGGTCGCGCGGCTGCTCGGGCTCGGCTACCCGGGCGGGCCCGCCCTGCAACGGCTGGCGGAGGACGGCGACCCGGAGGCATTCGAGCTGCCGGTCGCGATGAGTCGCGACCCCGGGCTCGACTTCAGCTTCAGCGGCCTGAAGACGGCGCTCGTCTACCTCTGCCGCGACCTCGGCGACGAGGGCGTTGCCGAGCGGCGCGCCGATCTGGCCGCGAGCTTCCAGGCGGCGGTGGTCGGCCAGCTGATCGCGAAACTGAAGCGGGCGCTGAAGAAGGGCGAGTGGGAGGCGGTCGCGCTGGGCGGCGGCGTTGCCGCCAACGGACCGCTGCGCGAGGCGGTGGCGGCGCTCTGCGAGGAGCGCGGCGTGCGGCTGAAGCTGGTCCCGCTCTCCCTCTGCACCGACAACGCGGCGATGATCGGCTCCGCCGCCCGCTTCGCCCAGCCGCTGCCCTACCCGGACTATCTCTCCTTCGACGCCTTCCCGACCCGGCGGCCGCCCGTCGCCGCCTGAGCGGCGACGGAAGGCGTAGAGACCCGGCGTGAGTGAGATCGTCGTCTACTCGCGGCCGGGCTGTCATCTCTGCGAGGAGGCGATCGCCGCGATCGTCGCCCTCCACGCCGACGGCTACCGCTTCGAGCTGCGCGAGGTCGACATCGAGAGCGACGAGACGCTGCTGCGGCGGATGCTCGAGCGCATCCCGGTGGTCGAGCTGGACGGCGAGATCGTCTCGGAGCTGATCTTCGATCAAGCCGAGCTCCGGGCTCGGCTCGATACTGTGGGGGCCGATGATGATCGAGCAGGCGGTCGATGAGCTTGACGTGCCCGATGGGCTGATCGCCGAGGGCGAGCGGCTCTCGCTCGGCGTGGCGGCCCGCCTCTCGCGCTACCTGCAGGTCCTGACCCAGGCGCGCAAGATGGGCCGGGAGACGATCTCCTCGCAGGAACTCTCCGACTACACCCACATCAACCCGACTCAGATTCGCCGCGACCTCTCCGGCTTCGGCAAGTTCGGCAAGCGCGGCGTCGGCTACAACGTCGACTCGCTGGTGGCGGAGATCCGCAAGATCCTCCGCACGTCGGGGCAGCACAACATCGCCCTTTTCGGGGCCGGCAACCTCGGCCAGGCGATCGCCAGCTCCGACATCTTCGCCGACCACGGCTTCCAGGTCGTCGCCATGTTCGACATCGACCCGGAGGTCGTCGGCACAGAGGTCGGCAGCCTGCGGGTGCGCGACTTCGGCGAGCTGGAGGGGGTGGTCGCCGAACAGGAGATCGTGGTCGGGGTGCTGGCGGTGCCGGCGGACGCGGCGCAGGCGGTCGCCGATCGCCTCGTCGAGGCCGGCGTCAAGATCATCTTCAACTACTCCGAGCAGCTTCTGCAGGTGCCGCCGGAGGTGACCGTTCACACCTCGAGCCCCGCGGTCGACCTCCTCTACGCGCTCTACTTCTACCTGACCTGATCCCCTTGCCACTGGACCTCGACCTCGCCAGGGAGAGATTCGAGACCTCCACCGACTTCACGATCGGCCTGGAGGAGGAGTTCGCGATCCTCGACCCGGGCACGCTGGAGCTGGAGCACCGCTTCGAGGAGGTCTACGCGGCCTGCGAGCGGGACGAGGTGCTGGCCGAGTCGGCGGCCGGGGAGCTGATCGCCTCGGAGATCGAGATCCGCTCCGGCAAGACCCAGAACTTCGCCGAGGCCGTAGCCGCGCAGCGCGAGCGGCGCCATCGCCTCTTCGAGCTGGTCGACGGGATGGGCCTGGCGCTGGGCGCGATGGGCACGCATCCCTGGGCGAACTACCTCGACCAGCGGATCATCGACACCCCGCACTACAACCGCCTGCGCCACGAGCTCGGCTGGGTGGCGCAGCGCAACAACACCTGGAGCCTGCACGTCCACATGGGTGTGCGGGGCGCGGATCGGGCGATCGCGGTCTGCGACTGGCTGCGGGAGCTGCTGCCGCTGCTGCTCGCCGCCTCCGCCAACTCCCCCTTCCTCGACCGTCGCGACACCGGCCTGCACACGGTGCGCACCGAGATCTTCACCCGCACCTTCCCGCGCTGCGGCATCCCGAGTCCGTTCGGCGATTGGGACCGCTACGCGGAGTTCGTCGGCCTGCTGGAGCGGGCCGGCAGCATCGTCGAGTCGACGCAACTCTGGTGGAGCGTCCGTCCCCACCACCGGTTCGGCACCGTCGAGGTGCGGATCTGCGACGCCCAGACGCGGGGCGACGAGTCGTTCGCCCTGGCCGGGCTGATCGCCGCCTGCATCGCCCAGGCCGCGCTTGCCTACGACGAGCACGGCTACGACGGGGCCGGTTCGCCGCTGCTCGACCGCGAGATCGAGGAGAACCTTTGGCGGGCGATCCGTCACGGGATGAGCGGCAAGCTGATCGACTTCCGTCGCGGTGTCGAGATCGAGGCCCGGGCCGCGGTCGAGGGGCTGTTGGCGTGGACCGAGCCGGCACGCTCGCAGCTCGGGATCGAGGTGCAGCTGCCGGAGCGAAACGGAGCCCAGCGGGCGCGAGAGGCGCTAGACGCCGGCCTGGCGATCGAGGACATATACCGCGACGCCGTGGCCGAGACGCGACGCACCTACACCGCCGCCAAGCAGGCCGCCTAGCGTCGCCTCAGACGTGCCGCAGCTTAGGTACCCATATCGTCCTCTAAGCGACGGCACGTCCCGTAATCCGGCGTCAGAACGCGGTATCCGCGGCCACATATAGACTCCCGCGCCGCTAAAGCCAGCCGGAGGAACCGAACTTGACTGATTTCTTGACCGATTACGGAGTCGTCGTCGCGCTTGTCTGCGCCGGCGCCGCAGTTCTATATGGACTTCTGATCACCCAGCGCCTGCTTGCGAAGCCCGCGGGCAACGACCGCATGCAGGAGATCTCAGGCGCGGTCCAGGAAGGCGCCAGCGCCTACCTGAACCGCCAGTACGCGATCATCGGCGCCGTCGCGATCCCAATCGCGATCCTGCTGCTGCTCCTGCAGAACTGGGAGACGGCGCTCGGCTTCGTGATCGGCGGTGTCTTCTCCGGCGCCGCAGGGTTCATCGGCATGAACCTCTCGGTGCGCGCCAACTCGCGCGTCGCTGAGGCGGCGAGGGGCGGCGTCCCGCCGGCGCTCGACGTCGCCTTCAAGGGCGGCTCCGTCACCGGCCTGCTCGTGGTCGGGCTGGCCCTGCTTGGCGTCGCCGGCTACTACGGCATCCTGATCGCGACCGGCAGCGGCGACAAGCACGCGGTCGACGCCCTGGTCGGGCTCGGCTTCGGCGGCTCGCTGATCTCCGTCTTCGCCCGGCTCGGCGGCGGCATCTTCACCAAGGCCGCCGACGTTGGCGCCGACCTGGTCGGCAAGGTCGAGGCGGGGATTCCCGAGGACGACCCGCGCAACCCGGCCGTGATCGCCGACAACGTCGGCGACAACGTCGGCGACTGCGCCGGCATGGCCGCCGATCTGGTCGAGACCTACGCGGTGACCTCGGTCGCCGTGATGCTGCTCGGCGTCCTCACCTTCACCGGCGCCAGCGGCGACTACCTGCGCGAGGTGGCGATCTACCCGCTGGTGCTGGGCGGGGCGGCGATCCTCGCCTCGATCGTAGGCGCGCTCCTGGTGCGGACCAAATCCGACCACGTCGAGGGCGCTCTCTACCGCGGCCTGATCGTCTCCGGCGTCCTCTCGATCGCCGCCTTCTACCCGATCACCGAGTGGCTGATGAGCGACGCGCTGCAGTTCGGCCTCTCTGCCGGCGCCGACGTGATCAGCGTCACCGACCTCTGGCTCTGCGCCGTGATCGGCGTCACCGTCACGGCCTTCCTGTTCGTGATCACCGAGTACTACACCTCGACCAAGTACCGGCCGGTGAAGACGATCGCCGACGCTTCGGAGACGGGTCACGCGACCAACATCATCCAGGGGCTGGCGCAGGGCTTCCAGTCGACCGCGGCGCCGGCGTTGGTGATCGCGCTGGCGATCCTCGCCGCCAACGAGCTGGCGGGGATCTACGGGATCGGCGTCGCCGTGATGGCGCAGCTCTCCCTCTGCGGCTTCATTGTCGCCCTCGACGCCTTCGGTCCGATCACCGACAACGCGGGCGGGATCGCCGAGATGGCCGATCTACCCGAGGACGTTCGCAACGTCACCGATCCACTCGACGCGGTCGGCAACACCACCAAGGCGGTAACCAAGGGTTACGCGATCGGCTCCGCGGCTCTGGCCGCGCTGGTGCTGTTCGCTGCCTTCAAATTCGAGCTCGAAGAGGAGGCACCCGCCGGGTTCGACCTGGGCAACCTCTTCAACCTCTCGACGCCTGACGTGCTGATCGGGCTGATCGTCGGCGGCATGATGGTCTACCTCTTCGCCGCCCTCGCGATCGAGGCGGTTGGCCGCGCCGGCGGCCAGGTCGTCGAACAGGTTCGCCAGCAGTTCCGCGACCACCCGGGGATCATGGCCGGGACCGAAAAGCCCGAGTACGGCAGAACCGTTGCGATCGTCACCGCGGCGGCGCAGAAGGAGATGATCCTGCCCTCGCTGATCCCGATCGTGATCCCGGTCATCGTCGGCCTGCTCAGCGTCGACGCCCTCGGCGGCCTGCTGATCGGGGTCATCGTCGTCGGCCTCTTCGCGGCGATCTCGATGACCGCCGGCGGCGGCGCCTGGGACAACGCCAAGAAGCTGATCGAGGACGGCGCCCACGGCGGCAAGGGCTCCGAGGCCCACGCCGCCTCGGTGACCGGCGACACGGTCGGCGATCCCTACAAGGACACGGCCGGACCGGCGATCAACCCGATGATCAAGGTCGCCAACATCGTCGCGATCCTGATCATCCCGATAGTCCACTTCTAAGCGGTGGCGCGTGGAGGGGCAGCCGCCCCTCCACGCCTAACCGTTAATCGCTGGCTATTACTTCCACGGTTCCCCGCATGTCGGGATGGATCTCGCAGAAGTACGGATAGCTCCCGGCTTTCTTGAAGGTCTCGGACTTGAGCTTGCCTTCCTCCAGGGTCTCGGTGTCGAAGCTGCCGTCGTCCGCGGTTGCGGTGTGCGGCGCCGAGTCGCGGTTGATCCAGGTCACCTTGCCGCCTTCCTCGATCGTCACCGGGTCGGGGTCGTAGGCGAATTCGACGATCTCGACTTTCTCCGCACGGACAGCGTCGCCGCTGGGCGCCGGCGCGTTTCCGCCTGACTCCGGCGCGGTCGATTCGGTCTCGGTCGTGGTGGCGCCACCGCCCGCCGGTGCGGTGGTGTCGTCGTCATCGTCCCCGCACGCGGCAAGCGCCAACGCGGCGATGGCGAGGAGGGAGGCCAGGAACGCTCTGGAGGCACAGCTGGGGATTCGCATGGGAGCGCCCTACCCGATGCCAGATCTCTCACACGTCGAGTGCCAGCCGCAATACCTTGGCGACGTGGCTCTGTTCGTTCAGCACCTGCGTGTAGCTGAGACGAATGACCTCATAGCCCTCCTCCCTCAAGCGGAGGTCGCGCTTGCGGTCGGCTTCGAATGCTGCCTTTCCTCGGTGGTAGCGGTAGCCGTCCGTTTCGACGATCAGCCGCCGACCGGTCCAGAGAAAGTCAACCTCGAATGAACCGATCTGGACGTTGATCTCCGGCTCGGGGAGGCCTTGCCGCCGGCATAAGCGCAGAAACGCGAGCTCGAGGTCGCTGCGGGTGCGTTTCGTAATCGTCTCGGCGTCGGTCCGCAAGCCCAGCACCTCGGCCTGGCGAATCGCGCGCCGAAGCTGCTTTGGGGCGACTGCCGCCGGACAACCTCGCGTCCGAAGCGCCCTGCGGAGGTCCACGATGGTGCGCGCTGGCGTAGTTACCGGAATGCCACGATGACTTGTCGTCACTTCAGAAGTGAGCGTCCTGGAGCGATGAACGTGAACTCCTCGACGCTTCTTCTTGCCTCCGATTCCGGCGACCGAGACGTCGATTGCTCCTCCTGAAATGGGGAGCAGTCGCCAGAGTGCGGCGGCGCTGCGATGGCTGAGGACAGCGCAGCTCCCGTACGTCAGCACCGCGGCCATCCATCTTCCTTCGACGCTCAGGCCCGGATGCCCGACGGCATAGACGCCTCGGTGAACTCGATGCAGACGGCCTGCTTCAACTCTTCTCCGCACTGCCTCGTCGCTCAGTCCGGCTTGTCGCAGCTGCGCGATCGTCACGACGCCGTGCTGGCAAGCAGCTGTCCGTGCGGCGCGTCGGTCCGCTGTGTCGCCTTTTCCGTCCATATGACGGATAAGGCGACACAGACCCGGATTCTCCCCCCTGCTGAGTCGGCTAGGGTCGCCGACCGTGATCGAGGATCTGGTCAACGTCGCCGACTTCGAGCGGCTCGCCGCGGAGAAGCTCGACGACGGCGTACTCGGGTACTTCGCCGGCGGGGCTGGAGACGAGCTGACGCTGGCGGAGAACGTCGGGGCCTGGAAGCACTGGCGGTTGCGGCCGCGGATGCTGGCCGGGCTCAGCGAGTGGGGAACCGAGGCCGAGCTGCTCGGGGCCGAGGTCTCGATGCCGATCCTGGTGGCGCCGGTTGCCTACCAGGGCCTGGTTGACCCGGAAGGCGAGGTGGCGATGGCTCGGGCGGCGGCAGCGGCCGGCACCGTGATGTGCCTCTCTACGCTCGCCACCCGCCGCCCCGGCGAGGTGAGCGCCGGTGCGCCCGCTGGCCGGCGCTGGTTCCAGCTCTACTGCTTCAGGGACGAGGGGGTCACGAGGGCCTTGACGGACGAGGCTGTCGCGTCGGGCTTCGAGGCGATCGTGGTGACCGTCGACGCGCCACGCGGCGGCTACCGGGAGCGCGATCTGCGGACCGGATTCAAGATCCCGCAAGACCTAGGAGTCCCCAGCGTCGAAGCCGCACTCGGCTCGGGGCGGGCGGTGACGATCGAGGAGACCTTCGGCCTGATGGAGCCGGCGCTGAGCTGGTCCTACCTCGAGGAGTTCGCCTCCGAATGCGCCCTGCCGGTGCTCGTCAAGGGCGTGCTGACCGCCGAGGACGGGGCGCTGGCGGTCGAGCACGGCGCCGCCGGCGTGGTCGTCTCCAACCACGGCGGGCGCCAGCTCGATCGCGTGCTCGCCAGCGCCGACGCGCTGCCGGAGGTGGTCGATGCGGTCGAAGGCCGCGGCGAGGTGCTGGTCGACGGCGGCATCCGGCGCGGTGTCGACGTCGCGATCGCCCTCGCCCTCGGGGCCGACGCGGTCCTGGTCGGACGGCCGGCGCTCTGGGGCCTCGCGGTCGGCGGCGAGGAGGGCGCCCGCCGCGTGCTCGAGCTGCTGCGCGAGGAGCTCGCCCTGGCGCTCTGCCTCTGTGGCTGCGCCTCGCCCGCCGACCTGAAGCGCGCGCACGTGCAGCGGGCACCGGCGTCGTCCCTATATTCGAGCTAGATGGCCGAACGACGCCCACGCGAGGAGGCGCTGCGCCGCGTCCACGGGACCTCGGCGCTGTTCTCGACCGCCTACGGGAACGTCGGCTCGACGCCGTACTACGCGCTCGGCGTCACCGCCGCCTTCGCGCTCGGCCTGACCCCGCTCGCCTTCCTCGTCGCCGGGATCATCTTCGTCTGCACGGCCGCCACCTACATCGAGGCGACGGTCATGTACCCGGAGGCGGGCGGCTCCTCGAGCTTCGCCCGGCGTGGCTTCAACGAGTTGGTCAGCTTCTTCGCCGCCTGGGGCCAGATGCTCAACTACGTGATCACGGTCGCGATCTCGGCCTTCTTCGTGCCCCACTATCTGGCCGTCTTCTGGGAGCCGCTCGGGCACGGGCCGGGGGACGTGATCGGCGGGATCGTGCTGATCGCCCTGCTGGCGGCGCTCAACGTCAAGGGCACGCAGGAGTCGGCGCGCCTCAACCTCGTGCTCGCCATCGGCGACCTGCTGACCCAGGTGGTGCTGGTCGCGATCGGCACGGCGCTCGTCCTCAGCCCGGAGATCCTGATCGACAACGTCGAGCTCGGCATCGCTCCCACCTGGAGCAACTTCGCGCTGGGGATCGCGGTGGGGATGATCGCCTACACCGGGATCGAGACGATCTCGAACATGGCGGAGGAGGCGCGCGACGCCAAGCGGACCGTGCCCCAGGGCACCGGGCTGACCGTCCTCGCGGTGCTGGGCATCTACTCGCTCCTGCCGATCATCGCCCTCTCGGCGATGCCGGTCACCCAGGACGCCTCCGGCGCCTACACCACCGAGCTCGGCACCACCTATGCGGACGACCCGGTGCTGGGCATAGTCGAGAACTTCGGCCTTTCCGGCACGCTGAAGGAGGTCCTGCGCTACTACGTCGGCGTACTCGCCGCGGTGATCCTGGTCATCGCCACCAACGCCGGTCTGATCGGTCTCTCGCGGCTGACCTTCTCGATGGGCCAGTACCGCCAGCTGCCCGAGAAGCTGCGGCAGGTCCATCCCCGCTTCGGGACGCCCTACATCGCGATCGTGATCTTCTCGGTGATCGCCGTCGTCACCATCCTGCCGGGAGAGACCGAGCTGCTGGCGACGATGTACTCGTTCGGCGCGATGCTCTCGTTCACCGTCGCGCACGTCTCCGTGCTCCAGTTGCGGCGCCGCTTCCCCGATCGGGAGCGGCCGTGGATGCCCCCGGCCAACTTTCGCTGGCGCGGCAGCCTGCTGCCGCTGAGCGCCGTGATCGGCGGGGCTGGGACCTTTGCCGCCTGGATCGTGGTGATGGCCCTGAACACGCGCACCCTCCTGATCGGCTCGGTCTGGATGCTGATCGGGCTCGCGATCTACATGCTCTACCGCCGCAGCCAGGGCATCGGCTTGCGCCAGACGGTCAAGGTCGTGACGCCGGAGCCGCTCGGAGTGGAGGAGATCGAGTACCGCAGCGTCATGGTCGCCTTCGAGGACGGTGAGCCGTTCTCCGAGGAAATGGTCGCCACCGCGGTCAAGCTGGCATCGAAACGACGGCGCGGCATCCACGTTCACTCGATGCTGACCGTGCCGACCAACCTCCCGCTCGAGGCCGATCTGCGGGAGCGCGAAAGCGAAGCGCAGAGCAAGATCGAGCAGGCGAAGCTGATCGGCGGCCAGCGGGTGACCGGTCACGTCGAGCGGGTCCGTCCCGGCCAGGCGGGCTACTCGATCGCCGACGAGGCGCAGCTGATCAACGCCGCCGCGGTGGTCGTCGGACTTCGCTACCGGAACGGCGCCCCGCTCTACGACAAGACCCTGCAGACGGTGCTGGGCGAGCGTCCCTGCCGGGTAATCGTCGTCTCCGATCGCAGCGTGCATCAGGTCGCCGACGTCGCCGGAACCCTGGCCTAGAATCGCCCCGATGCCCTCGCCCGAGCGGATCTACCGCGGTTCGGTCCGCGCCTTCTCCGCGGTGATGGTCCTGCTCGGCC
>DASVWY010000244.1:0-12649 GCA_036392975.1 Solirubrobacterales bacterium
AGAGGTTGAGCACGACCTCCGCCCGCGAGTAGAGCCGCTCCAGCTCCCGCTCGTCGGCGACGATCGGCGCGCCGCCCTCGCCGGGCGGCCGGAAGATCCAGCGGTCGGGCATTCCGAGCGATCCCATCCAGCGCTCGAGGAAGGCGACGTTCTCCTCGAACTCCATCGTCGGGCAGTGCGTGGTCGGGCTGTACACGCGGCTGTCGGAGTCCTCGACGTACCAGACGTCGAAGCCGAGCCGGCGCAGGGCGGCGAGGTGGTGCATCGCCTGCCAGGTGACGCCGCCGTAGGGGTAACGCGCGAGCAGGCCCCAGACGATCGCGACGCCGCGGTCGGGCGCCGGCGTCGGGGAGGCCAGGTCCACGCTGACGCCGCTCACAGCAATCCCCGCTCCGCCGCGGCGAGCTCGAGCTGCCCGAAGCGCCACTTCGCGCCGGGCTTGAAGGGCTCGTTCGGCTCGTTGCCGAGCGCCGCCATGTGCAGGTACACACGCGCGGCGTTCAGGCATTCCGTGAAGTCGTCCGGCACGTCGGCCCCCCAACGGGCCTCGGCATAGGACTCGGTGGCGATCCTGACGTCCTGCGGCTTCCAGTGCCCCTCGGTCAGGGCTGCCAGATCGATCTCGCCCGCCGAGACGCCGGCACGCTCCCAGTCGATCGGGAAAACCGTGCGCTCGCGCACGAGGATGTTTTTCGGGTAGTACTCACCGTGGATCACCGTCGGGCGTCGCAGGAACAGATCGCAGAACACGCCTTCGTACTCGTCCGCCAACCCGGACAGCCAGGGATATTCGGCCCGAAGCGGCTCGCATGCGCTCTGCGCACGCGCGACGCATGCCTCCAGCGTGGCCTCGTCGTGTCGGTTGAGCCGGTCTGCCGGTGGGATCTCACGCCGGTCATGGAAGCGGTGGAACAACCCGATCCATCGCGCTGCCCGGCCGATCTCCCCCGGCTCGGTGGACTTGGTCAGCCGGCAGCTTCCTGCGAGGAACTCGAGCATCAGCCATGCCGCGCCGGTGCGGTCGTCGGAAAAGAGACCGTAGGACCGGGGGGCGGAAAGACCGCAGGGCTCTACCGCAAGCCGGTAGGCATCTGCCTCGTAGCTCACACCTGCCGGCAGGCCGTGGATCTCCTGGGACCAGGGAAGGTCGTACTTGCACAGCACCTGGAGCGCTTGCGACGCGGCGTCGCAGGTCAGGACCTCGCTCGGGTGCCAGCTCGAATACCAGTTTGGCGAGCGCTCGGTCACCGCGACCTGCTCCAATCCGCCGAGCGCCGCGGTCAGCGCACGCTCCAGCGTGCCGATGCTCGGCCTGGCTGTCTCCTCGGCCGCCGTCGTCACCGCTGCAGCCTCATGCCCGGCTCGACTGCCTCCTGCAGAGCGCGCTCATAGGCCCTCATCTTTCGCAGCGCGCGTTCGACCCAGGGGTGCCGGAAGCTGCGGAGCTCCCAGCGGACAGCGTGGACGAGGCGCAGGACCCGGCCCACGCGCGCCAGGCACTCCACATCCTCCCAGCTCAAGCCCGGCCAGGCATTGCGAACGAGCGCGTGGTAGCCACGCAGCGACGGGCCGTCCTCCGGCAGCAGTGCGATGTCGGCGGCCGGCGATGCCGCTCCCGCGGTCTCCCAATCGAACACGACCAGCTCCGGACCGTCGCGCCCGTTGCGGACGCGGATGTTCTTGGGGACGAAGTCTCCGTGCACCAGACCGGTCGGCGCAAGGGAGCACGCCTCCTCTATCTCGTCCCAACCGTCGCGGACCGCTTCGATGTGGGAGGCGGCCGCGCTCAGGACCGATCTGTCTCCATCCGACAGCGCCGGATGGTCCAGGCTGGCGGTCAGGCCCTCGATCGCGACGTCGGCGACGGTGCGGAAGTACCGGGGCCCGGTGTCCGGCATCGACGCGACCCAGTCGGACGAGCCGGTATGCAGGTCCGCGAGCCACCTGACGGCAAGCGCGAGGTGATCTTGCGCCGCCGGGGTGTACCAAAGCTCTCCGGCGTCCTCGAGGAAGATCCAGGATCGGCCATCGTCGGCCTCGACGAAGCCGAGGATCTCCAGCGAGGGAACCGAGAGGGCGGGCAGCACCTCGGTGTAAAGGCGCCGCTCGAAGTCCAGGCCGTCTCGCTCCCGCCGCTTGGCGATCACGGAGGCGCCGCCTGGGCCGGCTCCTTTCAGCCGAAAGACGGCGGACTTGCTCTTCTCCTTCAGGACCTCGACCGAGGACGGGGTGGCCCCGCCGTCGATGCCTCGCCACACTCGCACCGCTGGGTGATCGCTGAGCCGATCGACCAGGAGGACCGTCTCGCGCCTTGCGGTCATCGCGCCCACTCCGCGCTGGTCCGAGCCGCCGCGGCGGGGGCGTCCTCAGCCCCATCCGGCACGGCCGTGACACGGTGGCCCTCGACACGAAGGCGCAGCGAGCACGACTCGAGCGTGCTCAGCCGGTGGGCGATCATGAAGGTCGTGCGGCCGGCCATCAGGCGCTCCATCGCCTCGACGATCGTCGCCTCGGTCTTCAGGTCGACGGAGCTGGTCGGCTCGTCCAGGATCAGGATCGGCGCGTCCTTGAGGAACGCCCTGGCGAGGGAGACACGCTGGCGCTCGCCGCCCGACAGCGTCATCCCGCGCTCTCCGACCGGCGTCTCATAGCCGTCGGGGAGGGTCTCGATGAAGCGGTGGATGTCGGCCGCCCGCGCTGCGGCGACCATCTCCTCATGATCGGCCCCCGGCCGCCCGTAGACGATGTTCTCCCCGATCGTGGTCGAGAACAGCACCGGCTCCTGGAGGACGATCGCGAACTGGTTGCGCAGGTCGGCGAGGCGATAGTCGCGCAGGTCGACCCCGTCGAGGAGGATCGCGCCCGCGGTCGGGTCGTAGAAGCGGGTCAGCAGGCTGGCCAGGGTCGTCTTCCCGGCCCCGGTGCGACCGCTGATGCCGACCCTCTCGCCGGGGCCGACCGCGAAGGACACGCGCTCGAGAACCGGCGCCGAGCCGTCGTAGGAGAAGGACACCTCGCGGAACTCGACCCCCCCGTCGGCGCGGCGCAGGGGACGGGCGTCGGGGCGCTCGGCGACGTCGGGGGCCTGGTCGAGCAGCGAGAAGGCGCGCTCGGCGCTCGCGAACCCGGATTGCAACGACGCCACCTGGCGGCTGATCGTCGACATCGGGCTGTACAGCTCTGCCAGGTACCCCATGATCAGGAGCAGCGAGCCGAGCGTCATCGCGCCCGACTCGACGCTGCGGAACCCCACGTACATCACCGACCCGGTGCCGAGGGCCGTGATCAGCGCGATCGCCACCCAGAACGAGCCGTCGACGAGGGCGACTCGCACCCGCGCCCGCATCCCTTCGCTGGCGCGGTTCGTGAAGCGGTGCTCCTCGCGGTCCTCCTGGCCGAAGGCCTTGACGACCCGGACCGACGTCAGGACCTCCTGGACCACCGAGAGCGCGCTGCTCTCGAGCGCCTTCACCTCGCGGTGGCGGGCCCGGAGCCGGCGCCGGTACGCCCAGGTCAGGACGACCAGCACCGGGGCGTAGACCAGCGCGATCAGCGCCAGCGTCATGTCGATGTTGGCGATGATCACCAGCATCGCCAGGAAGGTGATGCCGGCGCTGACGAAGGGGATGACGCCGTCGACCGCCACGCTGGAGACGGACGCGGCGTCGCTCTGGATGCGGTAGTTGGCGTCCGCCGTCCCCTTGCGGTCGTGGTAGGCGAGCGAGAGCCGCTGGGCGTGGCGGAAGAGCTGGGCGCGGAAGTGGAGCGTCAGGCGCTCCGCCGTGTAGGTGCGCATCAGGCTCTTCGACATCGACTGCAGCTGGGAGGCGAGCTCCACGACCACGAGCAGCACGACGGTGAAGATCAGAAGGGCGTTCGTCGAGTCCTGGATCGAGCTCGGCACGATCCCCTCCAGGAAGCCCGGCAGCGGCTTGTCGCCGAGCACGCTGTCGACGGCGATGGTAAGCGGCAGCGGCAGCAGCAGGGCGAGCGGCGTCGCGAAGAGGCTGATCACCCAGATCGCGAAGATGTGCCGCCAGTAGGGACGCGCCTCGCGCAGCACCCTGCGGTAGATCCCGCGGTCCGTGTACTCGCGGCCGGCGCTCATGCGCGGCCGCCGGCGCGCCGGGCGATCTCCGCGAGGCCGTTCGCGGCTCGCTTGGCGCTGCCGGTCGCACGTGCGCAGTCGAGGACGATGGCGTTGACCACCAGCGCGAAGAAGACCCCCAGCACCACCGCGACGGAGGACGCGCCGCCGCTTACGGCGGCGATCGCGAGCGTTGCGAGGAGGACCGCCGAGAGCAATCCGGTCCAGGTCGGCCGCGGCCAGACACGGAACCTGACCAGCTGCATCCCGTGCCCGTGCTCCTCGATCCCGGTCAGGATCCGCGCTCTGCCGAAGAGCCCGCCCCGCAGGTCGAGGTCCCAGCGATCGAAGTCGCCGCCGCGGGTCAGGACCGTCTGGCTCCTCAGCAGTCCGTCCTCCAGGGAGGCGACCCAGCTCTCGACCGGGTGCCAGGTCTCGCTCCAAACCTTCCACGACATCGGTCGCGGGAACGTGCGTCCGGCGGGCCCGCGCCAGCGCCACGGCGTCAGGCCGCTGCGCAGCCGACCCCAGAGCCGGGCGCAGGGCTGCAGCAGATGCAGGGAGGTCGTCAACAGGGCCGAGCGCAGGCGGTGCCTGCGCCGGGCCGTCGACATGTTTCGCGCCCGGCGGGCGCCGCCGACCGCCTGCACGACCAGCAGACCGCTCGCCGCGACCGCCAGCGGCAACGCCGCCAGCAACGGGCTCCAGAAGGAGCCGAGGGCGGAGAGGGCGGCGAGCAGCAGGATCACCAGGTACCACTCCGGCATCAGCGCCAGCGCGCTCAGGGCGGGGGCATCGGTTCTGTACATCGCCTGGAAGAGGTTGGTTCCCCAGCGGCCATAGTAGACCCGCCAGCGCCGCAATCCCTGTGGCACTCCGTTGCCGTAGATGCGGCCGCCCCAGGAGTAGTGGCCGCCGACGTTGTACTTCTCGGGCCACTTGCGCTCGAGCAGGGCCTCGGCCTTGCCGTAGCCGATCTGCTGCCGCCAGTAGGCGCGCACGGAGTCGCGGCAGCGGTGCCAGACCACCGCGCCGGCGCAGAAGCCGAGCGTGCCGCCGTTCTCCTGCAGGCGCCAGCAGATGTCGACGTCGTCGCCGGCCGCCCGGAAGCGCGGGTCGAAGCCGCCGATATCCAGCAGCGCCTGGCGGCGGAAGGCCATGTTGCAGCCGGGGATGTGCTCGGCCTCCTGATCGGAGAGCAGCACGTGCACCGGCCCGCCGGGGGCGTTGGCGACGCAGTCCGCGACCCAGCCATCCGGCGGCGGCAGGTTGGGGCCGCCGATGCCGACGTGATCGGTCGCCCGGAAGGAGGCGGCGAGGTAGCGAAGCCAGTCGCCGTCCGGCCGCGCGTCGCAGTCGACGTAGGCGACGATCTCGCCGCTGGCCGCCTCGAGGGCGGTGTTGCGGGCGCTGCTCAGCCCCCGGTTCGGGGTACTGATCGCGGGATAGCCGCAGCGGCGCGCGATCGCCGCGGTTTCGTCCCGGGAGCCGTCGTCGACGACGATCACCTCGTAGTCCGGATAGTCGAGCTCGCGGATGCCTTCCAGGCACCACTGGAGCGTCTCGGCGCCGTTGCAGGCGCAGACGAGGATGGACACCTTCGGCCACTCGGTGTGGGGCGGGAAGGGCACCTCGCGGAAGGCCTTGCCGACGGCCGCCAGGGCCGGCTTCGGGCACCGGCGCCGATCGGTGAGCCCGAAGTCCCAGTCCTCGACGTCGTAGCCGCCGCGGTGCCACTCGTCGGTCCAGGCGAAGACGAAGGCGCCGGCGCATCCGGCGGCGAAGGCGAGCCTCACCTGCCACTCGAGGCTCTCTGCCTGGCCGGACTCGCCGTTGCGCCGGCTGTCGAGTCCGATCTCGGCCATCACCAGCGGACGGTCGCCGGCGATGTTCTGCAGCCGCGCGAGATAGCTCTCCATTTGCTGTTCGGACTCCAGGTAGACGTTGAAGCAGTGGAAGTCGAGGAAGGGGAGCTGGAGGTACTCGGTGGTGGGGAAGTTGACGTAGGTGACGAGGGCGCCCGGATCCTCGTCCTTGACCGCGTCGTAGAGCCGGCGCAGGAAGCGCTCGACTCGGCGCCGACCGTGCCAGCGAACGATCGAGGCCGGGATCTCGTTGCCGACCGTGAAGCCGAGCAGCGCCGGGTGCCCGGCGCTGGCCCGAACCCCCTCGCGCACCCGCCGCTCGATCGAGCGGGCGAGCCCCGGCTCGTCGAGGAAGGCGACATGCTGCTCCCACGGCAGCCCGACCAGGACCCGCAGCCCGTGCTCGGCGGCGAGGTCGAGGAGGTAGAGCGGGGGGACGGAGTAGGTGCGGACGGAGTTGATCCCGCTGTCGGCCATCTGCCTGAAGTCGGCCGCCACCCTCTGCGGCTCCGGATAGTCGCCGCGGCCCTCGCCGGGGCGGAAGGTTCCGTAGGTGACGCCGCGCAGGAAGAGCTTCTCCTCCCCCACGTAGAGGAACTTGCCCTGTGCCCTCGGCCGGGTGGAGGCTCTTGCGTCCGAGCGCGGCCGATGCCCGTTCGAGCTGAGCTTCGCGCCGTTGCCGCGGGGGCGGAGCTCAGCGAGCGTCCCGCTGCTGCCAGCGACGGGATCGGCCTCGAGGGCCGCGAAGGAAATGGGTTTGGGGTTGTCGCGCCAGGGGGGTCGCATATTTACTCACCATTCAACCCACCCCCTTCGATTGTTATCGAGTTGTTACCGACCCGCAAGCTGGCCAGGAGTGCAGTACCGGATACTGCTCGGCTGAGGGATCAAATACTGCGTAGACATCAGTTGAAAACGCTTAAGTTTCCCGCGAGGCGGGCAAATGATCGGATTTGCTTGTGAGCTACGACTCGCTGACGACGAGCGTGTGCCAGGCCGGCAGCAGCGGGATGTCGTGCAGGTCGATGACCGCCGCCCGCGCCTTCTCGATTTCGTCGGAGTACCAGTAGCGATCGAAGTCGGCGCGGCTCTCCCAGACCGAGGTCTGGCGGAAGGCGAGCGGGTTGTCGGTCGAGCGGGTCAGCGACCAGCTCTTGGCGCCGTAGGCCGGCATCCGCGCCGCCGCCGGCTGCCAGAGGTCGAGCCAGCGATCTGCCCGGAAGGGGGCCACGTGCCAATCGAGCGTGCAAACCTCGGCCATCTCTACGCTCCCACCTCGGCCCGGATCGCTCCGGCGCCGTCGACGTTGCGGCCCTCGTCCTCGGACTCGGCCCCGACCAGGATCGAGATCTTGCCGAGGTGCTTGTTTTCGTGCAGAAGCTGGTGCGCCTCGGGGACGCCCTCGAAGCCCATCGTCTTCCACAGCACCGGTCGTACCTTGCCCTCCGCCATCAGCTGGTTGGCGCGCATGCACTCGTAGGCGTTGGCGAAGTGCGAGCCGATGATCTGCTTCTGGCGCATCCACAGGTAGCGGACGTCGAAGTCGAGCTGGAAGCCGGAGGTGGCGCCGCAGATGACGACCTTGCCGAACGGCTTGACGACGAAGACCGAGGTCGGGAAGGTCGCCTGGCCGACGTGCTCGAAGACGATGTCGGGGGCATCGCCGAGGATCTCCTTGACCCGCTTGGCGAAGCCGCGCGAGGCCTTGAAGCGCTCCTTGTCGGCGGCCGGGTCGGCGAGGTTCTCCTTGGTCCGCATCATCTCGCCGAACTCGCGCCGGTTGATGTAGTCGACGGCGCCGAGCTGCTTGATCAGCTCGCCCTTCTCGTCGGAGGAGACGACGCCGACGGCGTTGGCGCCGGCCGCCTTGCAGAGCTGGACGGCGAAGACGCCGAGGCCGCCGGCCGCGCCCCAGATCAAGACGTTGTGCCCGGGTTGCAGCTTGCACTGGTCGATCAGCATCCGGTAGGCGGTGAAGTAGGTGAGGCCGTAGGCGGAGGAGTCGACCCAGGAGAGGTTCTGGGGGCGGGGCAGGAGCTGCTGCGCCTGCACCTTCGTGAACTGGGCGAAGGAGCCCCAGGTCGTCTCGTAGCCCCAGATCCTTTGGCTCGGGGCCGCCAGCGGGTCGAGCCCGTGCACCTCGACGTCCTCATAAGAGGCCTGGTTGCAGTGGATCACGACCTCGTCGCCCGGCTTCCAGCGGGTGACCCCCTCGCCGACTTTCCAGACGATGCCGGAGGCGTCGGAGCCGCCGATGTGGTGGCCGTACTCAGGGTGGTCGCCGTAGCCGAAGACCGAGACCGGCTTGCCGAGCGCCGCCCAGACGTTGTTGAAGTTGACCCCCGCCGCCATCACCCGCACGACGACCTCGAAGGCGCCAGGCTCCGGCACCTCGATCTGCTCCAGCTGGAAGGCGTCGGTCGGTTCCCCCTCGCGCTCCTGGCGGATCACCCAGGCCGCCATCGTCTCCGGCAAGGTGCCGGGCTCAACGTCCAACTTCGAGACTGCGCTGCTGTCTACGGCCAAGGGGTCCTCCGCGGCGGTCGTTTACGGGCGGGCGGCAATCCTAGATGAGACGCCGACGGGCTCGCAGTCGCGCTCAGGCGGCGTCGGAGGTCTCGTGCAGCTCCGGCGCCGCAATTGCCCGCACGGTGATCTCGACCGGCTCGGGCACCTCGATCTCCTTGCCCGGCGCGATGCCGAGAGCCTCGACCTTGCGCAGCTGCGGCAGCAGCCGGCTCTCCATCGAGGCGACGGCGGAGTTGTGCGCCTTGGTCGCCGCCTCCAGGCGCTTGCCGACGGTGTCGAAGTCCTTGATGAACTTGGCGAAGCGCGAGTGGAGGGTGGTCGCCGCCTCGGCGATCGCAGCCGCCTCGGCGACCATCCGCTCCTGGCGCCAGCCCAGCTCCATCGTCCGCAGCAACCCCACCAGCGAGGTCGGCCCGACGACGAGGACGTTGCGCTCGAGGGCGTAGTCGAAGAGGGTCGGATCGGCGGCGAAGGCCGCGTGCAGGGCGGGCTCGTTGGGGATGAAGCAGATCACCAGATCGGGCATCTCGCCGGCCCCGAACTGAGCCTGGTAGGCCTTCGAGCTGAGGCTGCGGACGTGCTCGCGGGCCTGGCGCGCGTGCCGCTCCAGCTGCAACAGGCGCTCCGCTTCGACCTCCGCCTCCTGGGCGTCGAGGAAGGCGTCGAGGGGCACCTTGGAGTCGGCGACGAAGCTGCGCCCCTCCGGCAGCAGGAAGCGAGCGTCGGGACGGAGCCGGCCGTCTTCGGTCTGCAGCGTCTCCTGCAGCTCGAAGTCGACGTGCTCGGTCATCCCGGCGACCTCGATGCAGCGGCGCAGTTGCAGCTCGCCCCACTGGCCGCGGGTCTGCGGCTGGCGCAGGGCCTTCTTCAGGCCCGCCGTCTCGGTGTTGAGGTTGCCGACGGTCTGACCCACCTGCTCGATCAGGGCGCGGGTTTGGAGATCGGTTTCGCCTCGTTTGCGGACTTCCTGCTCGATCTTCTCCTGCCCCTTCGCGATTCGCTCGGCCAGGGCCTTGATCTCGGCCTGGCGCTTGTCGAGCGTCGCCTCGGCCGCCTGGGCGTCCACCTTGCGCGCCTCGTCATTGGCCTGCAGGAACCCCGGGATCGCCTCGGCAACTGCCTTCGAGGTCGCCTCCTGGATCGCCGGCCCGAGGTCGGCCGGCTCCTCCCGCGGCCTCAGCAACAGGGCGTAGACAAGCCCCGCGGCGAGCACGACGACGGCGATGGCAAGGACGATGGTCACGCGCCGATGGTGACGGGCGAGTCAGACGCGATCGGACGCGGCAACCGCCCCAGTTTGCGTCCTTCGCCTCGACGTGCCGCGACTTGGAGACCCTATGGGTCCTCGACTCGCGGCACGTCCGCTACGGCAACAGCAGGTCGTTCTCGGAGGAGGTGCGGTACGGCCCTACTACGAGCCTGCCCGGTTTCGTGCCGGGGATGCCCGCGGCGCGCACGGAGTAGACGCCGGTCGGCAGCTGCGCCTGCAAAGCGATGGATCCGTTGGCGATGAGCGGCTTCGAGGTGGCGTTTGCGCCGGCGCCGCGAACCTCGAGGCGGGAATCGACGTCGGTCAGGTTGGCGGCGACGAGGACGACCTCGACCGGGGCGTCGCTGTCGACCCGCGGCTGTTCGGCCTCGACGTTCTGGGGGATCTGCTGCGACGGTTCGGGGCCGACCGCGATTCGTCCCGGCTGCACCGTGATCTCGTCTTCGCCGACGGCGACGCTGACCCGGGTCGAAGGCTGCGGCCGCGGTTCGTTGGCGTGCTCTTCGGCGCCGCAGCCGGCCCCGAGCAGGGCCAGCGCGACTGCCACACAGGCCAGCGCGGGGCGCATCAGTTGTCCTGGGGGCGACAAACGCGCCCCGGCCCCTTCGAACGTCTCCGTCCCATCCCTGGCGGAATCTAGCCGAACGGCAGGTCGACGACCCGAGCCGTAACGCCATCTTCACCTGCGAGAAGCTCGGCTCCCGGCTCGGCCTCGCGCCGGACGATGGCAAGCCCGATCGGGCCGTGGGCGGGGGAGACGCAGGCGCTGCCGACCCGGCCGACCTCCTTCTCGCCGAGCTTCAGGGACGTTCCAGCCTCCACCGGCGCGCTCAGCTCGAGCCCGCGCAGGCGCCGGTTCGGGCGCCCCTTGTAGTGGAGGCGGGCGACCGGCTCCTGGCCGATGTAGCAGCCCTTGCCGAAGTCGACCGCCGCCTCGACGATGCCGGCCTCGGCCGGCATCGTCTCGCGGCTCATCTCGGCGCCGAAGCGGGGCGTCCCCGCCTCGATCCGCAGGATCTCCGCCGCCTCGTCGCCGACCTCGACGGCGCCGGCCGCGGTCAACGCTTCGCGCAGCCGCGAGGCCTCGCCGGCCGGGTCTCCGGACCGAGAACCCGGCGTCGCGGCGATCAGGTCGAGTCCGCCGCGCGTACCGACGACGACGCAGTCGACCCCGTCGATCCGGGCCTCCTGCACCGCGTGCTCGGGCAGCGCCGCCGTGCCGGCGACCGCGGCGCTCCGCGGCCCGATCAGCGAGAGAAGCGCCCGCTCCCCGGTCAGGTCGACGATCTCGACTTCGCGGCCGATCTTGTAGGTCTCGAGGTGGCGGCGCGCCACCTCCGTCGCCTCCGCCTCGGTGTCGATCCAGATCTCCTCGGCGGCCAGGCGCAGCACCCGCATGTCGGCCTGCATGTGCCCCTTGCGGTCCAGGAGCGCCGCGTAGAGGCCCTCGCCGGGGGCCAGCCCCTCGACGTCGTTGGTCAGCTGTCCTTGCAGATACTCGGCCGCCTCCGCGCCGCGGACCACCAGCTTGCCGCGCCCGGAGCGATCGAGCAGGCCGCACTCCTCGCGCAGCTGGCGGTACTGGGCATCGAGCTCGATCGTCGTCGCCTCCGTCATGGCTTCGATTCTAGGCCCCGGCCCCCGCCGCCCCCGACGTGCCGCAGCTTGATACCCATATAGTCCTCTAAGCTGCGGCACGTCGGATTTAGACGCGTCGAAATTCCGCTTTTAGATGTGTCAAAATCTGCCGCGATGGAGAAGCGGATCAGTCGGCGCAACCTTCTCGGCGCGGCAGCCACCGTGCCGGCGGCGGCCGGCCTGCACGCGCTGGTGGGCGGCGGGCTCGGCGGCGCGCCCGCTAAAGCGGAGCCCAGCCACGGCGGCGCCTCGAACGGCGGCCACGCCGGCCACGACGCCTTTGCCCACGCGACCTTCGCCCCCGGGCGCAGCGTCGATCACAGGCGCAACGGCTTCAACCCGACCGAGCTGCTGCGCGACTTCGACTACGGCAGGACCCGGCGGCTGGCCAGCGGGCGGGTCGTCCGCGAGTGGGAGATCGTCGCCCACGACAAGGAGATCGAAGTCGCTCCGGGAGTCAAGTACGAAGCCTGGACCTACAACGGCCGCGTGCCGGGGCCGACCCTGCGCGCCCGCGAGGGCGAGCGGCTGCGGGTCCGCTTCGTCAACGGCTCCGAACACCCGCACACGATGCACTTCCACGGCATCCACCCGTCGCTGATGGACGGGGTGCCGGGGATCGGCGAAAGGCTCGGCGCCGGCCAGATCGCGCCCGGCGAAGCCTTCACCTACGAATTCGAGGCGGAGCCGTTCGGCCTCCACCTCTACCACTGCCACGTCGCGCCGCTGGCCTCGCACATCTCGCGCGGCCTCTACGGCGCCTTCGTCATCGACCCCAAGAAGGGCCGGCCCGAAGCCGACGAGATGGTGATGGTGATGAACGGCTTCGACACCAACTTCGATCTCTCCAACGAGGTCTACGCGGTCAACACGGTCGGCTTCCACTACGTCAACGAGCCGGTGATGGTGCGCCGCGACGATCTCGTCCGCATCTACCTGGTCAACGTGCTCGAGTTCGACCCGATCAACTCCTTCCACGTCCACGCCAACTTCTTCCAGCACTACCCGACCGGGACCTCGCTGGAGTCGAACGAGCTGACCGACACCGTGATCCAGGGACAGGGACAGCGGGCGATCCTGGAGCTGAAGTTCCCCTTCGACGGCGACTACATGTTCCACGCCCACGTCAGCGAGTTCGCCGAGCTGGGCTGGACCGGCTTCTTCCGCGTCGGCAACCCGTCGGCGCTGACCCCGGCCGCGGCGGCCGCGGCCTACTGCAAGCTGCCCTGGGGCGGCAACGGGGGACGGGCCTGATGGAGG
>DASVWY010000245.1:0-3650 GCA_036392975.1 Solirubrobacterales bacterium
CGGTCGCCCGGCTCGCCCTCGCCGCGACCGGCGCGGCGGCGGAAAATCGACAGCGGGGTTACTCCCCGCCGGAGTCGCCCGAACCGCCGCCCTCGCCCTCGCCGCCCTCCTCGGCGGCCGGGGCCTCGCCCTCCTCGCCGACAAGCTCGGTCTCCTCCTCGACAGCGGGCTCGGGCTCTTCCTCGACCCGGGGCGGCGAGAGGGTCGCGATCGTGACCTCCTCGGGGTCCTCAGCGGCGAACTTGACGCCCTCGGGGACCGGAATCGCGGAGAGCTGCAGGGTGTCGTTGATCTCCATCGCCGAGACGTCGGCGACGATCCGCTCGGGGATCTCGGTCGGCAGCGCTTCGACGGTGATCTCGCGGGTGACGTGCTCGAGCACGCCGCCCCCTTTGACGCCCGGCGCCACCTCGACCCCTTCCAGCTCGATCGCCACCTCGGCCTGGATCTCCTCGTCGAGCTTCACTTCCTGCAGATCGATGTGCTCGAGGTTGCCGCGCACCGGGTGGTGCTGCTGCTCCTTGACGACGACCGGCACCGCTTTCGATCCCTCCAGCTCGAGGTCGAACAGCGCCTGGCCTCCAGCCAGCACCGTGCGCACCTCGCGCTCGGCCACCTGGAAGGAGCGGGCCTCCTTGCCACCGCCGTAGACGACGCCCGGGACCACCCCCGTACGGCGCAGGCGGCGGGAGCCCCGCGAGCCGAACTCCCCGCGGGGAGCGGCCACCAACTTTTCGCGTCCACGAGCCATCGGACGGGAGAGGATAGAGAAGTGGAGGCGATTGGCGCTGGGTTGCGCCTCGGCGCGTGTGACAACCTTCCACCGTGAGCGAGGATCCCAAGGACTCGAAGATTCCCAAGGGCCGGATTCGCCGCTCGGCGAAGCTCGGCTCGGTGGTAGGCGTGCAGGGCGCCCGCTACGCCGGCACCAAGGCGACCAACGTCGCCCGCTCCGAGGAGGGCGGCAGGGAGAAGCTGGAGCAGCGCCACCTGGAAACGGCGATGAAGATGGTCGGCACGCTGGGCCAGATGAAGGGCGCGGCGATGAAGCTGGGCCAGTTCGCCTCCTTCATCGACACCGAGTTCCTGCCCGAGGAGTACAGCGAGATCTACCAGGAGCAGCTGGCGAAGCTGCGCACCTCCGCCCCACCGATGCCGTGGGAGAAGGTCGAGGAGGTGCTGCTGGAGGAGTACGACGGCGAACCGGTCTCCGAGCTGTTCGCCGAGTTCGAGCAGGAGGCCTTCGCCGCCGCCTCGATCGGCCAGGTCCACCGCGCCGAACTGATCGACGGACGCCGGGTCGCGGTCAAGATCCAGTACCCGGGGATCGCCGAGGCCCTCGACGCCGACCTGCGCAACGCCGGCATGTTGGTCCGCCTCGCCCGTGCCCTGGCGCCCGGCCTCGACGCCAAGGCGATCGCCCACGAGATCCGCGAGCGGGTGATGGAGGAGCTCGACTACGAGTACGAGGCGCAGAACCAGCGCTTCTTCGCCCGCGCCTACGACGAGCACCCCTTCATCTACGTGCCCGAAGTCGTGACCCGGCTCTCGCGTCGGCGCGTCCTCGTCACCGAGTTCGTCGAAGGGATGGGCTTCGAGCGGATCAAGGAGCTGCCGCACGAGGAGCGCAGCCGCTTCGGCGAGATCGTCTTCCGCGGCAGCCTCGGCTCGATCTTCAACCTGCGGCACTTCAACGCCGACCCCCACCCCGGCAACTACCTGCTGATGGACGACGGCCGCGTCGCCTTCCTCGACTTCGGGATGACGAAGAAGCTCGACCGCGAGCAGATCGTGCTCGAGCAGCGTGCCTTCGACGCGGCCTCGCGCGATGACTCGGAGGCCTTCCGCACCGCCCTGCACGACCTCGGCTTCATCAAGAACCCGTCCAAGCTCGACGCCGAGCGGCTGATGGAGCACATGCGGGCGGTCGGCGGCTGGTATATCGAGGACCGCGAGATCGAGATCACCCCGCGGCGGGTGATGAAGATCATCGAGTCGACCAACGATCCGCGCTCGGAGTACTACGACCTGATGCGGCGCGAGTCGATCCCGGCCGAGGAGCTGATGGGGCGGCGGATGGAAATCGGCGTCGTCGCGGTGCTGGGACAGCTCCGCGCGAAGCGCAACTGGCACCGGATCATGCGCGAGTGGGTCTACGCAGATCCGCCTGCAAGCGAGCTGGGCGAGCAGGAGTGGGAGTACTTCGAGGGAAGAGGAATCCAGAGAACCCCCGGACTGGCGAGCACGGCCTGACAGGAGCGAGGCGATGAGAAGGATTCGGCGCGGTTGGCAGTTGACGAAGAAGAGCTGGGCGCTGCTGCGCGAGAACCCGGCGCTGCTGCGCTTCCCGCTCTACGGCGCCGTCGCCACGATCCTCTGCGCGGCGATCGTGATCGGCCCGGGCGTGTACCTGATCGACGACGGCGAGGTGGCCTTCGGCGGCCCGCTGGCGGTGATCGGCTTCTACCTGCTGGCGCTGATCGGCTTCTACTTCAGCGTCGGCCTGGCGGCCGCCGCCGACGCGATCTTCCACGGCCGCGAGGCGACCGTCGCCGACGGCCTCGCGGTCGCCCGCAGCCGCTTCTCGCAGATCGCCGGCTGGGCCGCCGTCTCGACCGTGGTCGGGCTGGTCCTCAGCGCCCTCGAGAACCAGGGCGGGATCGCCGGCAGCATCTTCGGCCGCCTGCTGGCGGTCGGCTGGTCGCTGATCACCTTCCTGGCGGCGCCCGTGGTCGCGCTCGAGGGGACGGGCCCGCTCGAGACCCTGAAGCGGTCCGCCGGCCTCTTCAGGTCGCGCTGGGGCCAGCAGGTGACGGGCAACATCGCGATCGGCGGCGCCGTCTTCCTCTTCGGCATCCTGCCCAGCATGCTGCTGATCGCGGGCGGGATCGCGATCTGGGCGACGGCCAGCTTCCTCGGCGCCCTGCTGGCGGTGATCGGGGTGATCGGCTTCGCGATCTCGATGCTGATCAGCAGCGCCCTCAGCGGCATCTTCGGCGTCGCCCTCTACCGCTACGCCCTCGACAACGAGACGGTCGGCGGCTTCACCGCGGAGGAGCTGGAGTCGGCGGTCAAGCCGCGCCGCGGCGGCCGCAACGCGCCGCCGACGGCGACCCCCGGAACGGTCTGAGTGCCGACTGGCGAGTTGATGACCCTATAGGGGGGTCAACTCGCCAATGAGCGCTCGATCCCCGCGAAGAGGCGCGGGTCGTTGGAGCAGATGCCGGTGACGCCCAGCGCGACCAGCTTGCGCATGCGCGGCAGGTCGTCGACGGTCCAGGCGATCAGCTCGATCCCGGCGTCGCCGGCGACCCGCACGAGGCGGCGGCTGACGATCGGGTGGTAGACCCACATCGAGTGGACCCCCATCTGCGGCAGCGCCCGCGCGGCGGTCGCCGGCAGGCGGCGGCGCATCGCCACCAGCGCCGCCAGCATCGGCGCTCGTGCCCAGCGCTTCGAGGCCCAGTCCTTGGTCACTTTGGGATAGGTCCAGCCGCGGCGCAGATCCGGCTCGAGCTCGGCGATCCGGGCGATGGTCGAGAGCTCCATCGTCGAGATCATCGCCCGCCCGACCAGGTCGCGGGCGATCAGCGCCGCGACGATCTCCTCCTCGCGCCCGGGCAGCTTGATGTCGAGGTCGATCTCGACCT
>DASVWY010000246.1:0-14043 GCA_036392975.1 Solirubrobacterales bacterium
CGGTTTCCGAGAGCGAAGGCTCTCCCACCGCGAACCGATCTGGGCAGATGAGCATGGAGGACGCCGCCGGGGTGGTTCAGTCGACTTGGAGCTTCCTCTTCGTGCGCAGTCTGCCCGGAGCGCTCCGCCTGTATAGAGACCTCCTGGGGATCCCCGTCCGCCGAGCTCAGGATCGCTCGGCGGTGCTGGTCGGGAACATCGTCTTGGAAGAGTCCGCCGAGAAGGAGCCGAGCCGGCAGAGCTTCAAAGCCCCCGGCGTGGTCGGTGTGTTCGTGCAGCCACAGGCGCTCGTGCGCCTGCACTGCCAGATCAACGAGGCCGGATACAGGACCTCGGAAATCGGCCCCGGTCGCCACGGGAAACGATTCCGCCTCCAGGACGCGGACGGACACGTCATCGAAGTCTTCACCTCACTCCCATCCAGCTAGGCGAATAAGCCCGGAGCGCGCGACGGCGCTGATACATGACCAACTCAAGTGCTCTATTACAGGTGGCCGGACGTTGACAGTCCTGACCTCCCATAGCGGAGCGTTCACCTTGAAGATCTAGCTTTGCCACCCGCCGTTCGAGTTCCGAAACTTTCGCAGAGCCGGACGAAGCTCATCGATATGCGCGCCCGCGCGGTCGGATGGCGAGAATGTCGATCACTTTCTCCTTGGACCGCCGATCGAAGAGGATGTGCCACTCGCCGACGCGGAGCCTCCAGAGGCGCTCTGGTCCACGGAGGCGTTTGATGTCGCCGTCGGGCAGCTGACGGATCGCTGTGCTGATGCGCTCGCGGTCCTTTCGGCCTAGCTTTCGGAGGGACTTCAGGGCCGCGGACGGATCTCAATCCGCCATCCGCTCGGCTCAGCCAGCGTTATAGCTCCGCCTCGGCGTCCGACCAAGAAACGCTCGGTTCGCTCCGTGCCTCCTTGACGGCACGGAGATCCTCGTCGGTCAGCTCCTCGTCGTCAAACGGGGCAGCGTCCAGCTTGGCCGCGATGGGATCCTGCGCACGGCGGAGCAGGATCGCCGCGGCGGGCAGCGATTCATCGGGGAGCGCATCAACAAGCCGGTGTAGCTCGGTCTTGGTCATCGGTGTCAACGGTACCACCCGTCTATCCCAAGGTTTAGGCGTTTTCCTTCGATAGCTGGGGTGCAACCAAAGCTTCCCTTGGGAAGCGAGCAACCCGTTCCAACCACCCTGCGCCGATTTCGGGCACTTCTCGCCAGGAGTGCCCGACTCCCTGCATATCGCCGCACATCCCTGCTCATTTAAAGAAATTTTCGCAAGATCCGCCGTCAGCAGAAAGCCCTGTAAATCGTCTTCTTTTCCGCACTTCAGTCGTGCACAACCTCCTTGGATCGCACCCAGGAGGTCGCCGGTTCGAGTCCGGCTAGCTCCATGAAAGCGCCTGCACGCGGGTTGGTTCTCGCCCTCAGTCAAGTTCTGGTCAAGTAGCCCAGCGAGGCGCCTCGCTGAGCGTGCCGGCCTCGTCGATTAGGGCATGTAGGACGTTGGAGCGGCGGCGATGCGCGCTGTCCAAGGACGCGCTGAGCCGGGCGGCGACCGCCGCTAATCCGGGAAAACCCGCAGTTCGGTGGGGTGAGCTTCCCCGATGCCTGTTCGGCCCAATGACGCGAGCATCGGGTCATGGGGACGAACATCCTCGAAGCGAAGGACCTGACGCGCACCTTCGGCAGCGGGCCCACCGCCGTGCGCGCCCTGGATCGGGTCGATCTGCGCGTCGCCGAGGGCGAGATGGTCGCGATCATGGGGCCGTCGGGCTCCGGCAAGAGCACTCTGCTCCACATCCTCGGCGCCCTCGACCGGCCCGACGGCGGCTCGGTGGCGATCGACGGGCGCCGCTACGACGACCTCTCCGATCGCGAGCTGACGCGGCTGCGCGGCGAGGTCTTCGGCTTCGTCTTCCAGTTCTTCAACCTCCTGCCCACCCTCACCGCGGCGGAGAACGTGCTGCTGCCGGCGCTCGTCAACGGCGAGCGGCCGGGCCGCTACGCCGAGCGCATCGACGAGCTGATGGCGCGGGTCGGCCTCGCCGACCGCGTCGCCCACCTTCCGACCGAGCTCTCCGGCGGTGAGCAGCAGCGCGTGGCGATCGCCCGCGCCCTGCTCCGCCGGCCCCGCCTCGTCCTCGCCGACGAGCCGACCGGCAACCTCGACTCGAATGCCGGCGGCACCGTGATGGCGCTGCTGCGCAGCGTCGTCGACGAGGGGGAGACCGTGGTCATGGTCACCCACGACCCCGGCGCCGCCGCGCTCGCCGACCGGGTCGTCTTCCTCCGCGACGGGGCGATCGTCGGCGCGGTGGCCGGCGGCGACACGGGCGCGGTGATCGACGCCTTCCGCGACGTAGAGGCGGGAGGCGAGGGCCGGCTGCAGCGAGCGCTGGCGTGAGCCGGGGCACGCGACCGCGCGGCGCTCGGCTCCACGGCTTCGCCGGGATCGCCACCCGCTCGCTGCGGACGCGTCCGCTCCGCTCGATCCTGACCACGGCCGGGATCGTGCTCGGTGTCGGCATGGCCTTCGGCGTGCTGATCCTGGTCACGACGATCCACTCCAGCTTCAGCAACATCTTCGACGCCCTCTACCGCGACACCAACCTGATCGTCTCCGGCAAGTCGTGGGTCGGCTCGGTGCCGGAGCGGACGCTGCCGAAGGTGCAGCGGGTCGACGGCGTCGAGGCCGCGGTCGGCAGCGTCACCGGGATCTTCCGCGCGATCGACGAGGAAGGCGAGGCTCGCAGCGGCAGCCGCGCGACCCTGTTCGTCTCGGGCGCCGACTTCGACGCCCCCGACCCGACGGGCAGCGCCATCGTCGCCGGCCGCGAGCCCGAGCGCCCGAACGAGATCGAGCTGGAGCGGAGCTGGGCCGAGCAGGAGGGGCTGGAGCCGGGCGACCGCCTCGACCTGGGGACCCCATCCGGCAAGGCGGAGACGGTCGTGTCGGGGATCTTCGAACTGGAGACGGCGCTCGACCTCGGCGGCTACGGGACGGCGGCGATGCCGGTCGAGGCGGTGCGGGAGCTGACCGGCAAGCGCGGCGTCTGGGACGAGATCGCCGTGATCGCCGCCGACGGCGTCGCCACCGGTGAGCTGCGAGGGCGGATCGACGCGGTGCTCGGGCCGGGGGTCGAAGTCATCACGCCGGCGACGCGCGGGGACGAAGCGAGCGAAGCGATGGCCGGGCTCGACATCGTCCTCTACTTCTTCTCCGGCATGGCGATCTTCGTCGGCGGCTTCCTGATCCTCAACGCCTTCAACATGACCGTCCTGCAGCGGATCCGCGAGATCGGCACGCTGCGGGCCCTCGGCGCCTCGCGGCTGCGCGTGGCCGGCTCGGTGGTCGGCGAAGCGATGGCGCTGGCGACGATCGGCTGCCTGCTCGGGCTGGCGCTCGGCGTCGCCCTCGCCGAAGCGCTGGCGGCGGCGATGCGCAGCTTCTTCGGGTTGCCGCTCTCCGCGGTCGAGGTAACCGCCGGCGCCGCGATCGTCGCGATCGTCGTCGGGCTCCTCGCCACCTTGGCCGGCTCGCTCAGCCCGGCCCTGCGCGCCGGCCGGATCTCGCCGATCGGCGCCCTCACCGGCGGCGTCGGCATCGAGCGCCCGCCGGGCCGCCGTCGTGCCCTCCTCGGCGCCGCCCTCTTCCTTCCCGGCCTGGCGGTGGGCGGCCTCTTCTGGTTCAGCAACCAGAGCGGCGGCGCCTTCGCGGCCCTGGTCGGGGTCGGATCGACGGTGATCATGTTCGTCGGCATGGTGCTGCTGGCGCCATTCGTCGTGATGCCGATCGTGCGCCTGCTCGCGATCCCGGCGCGCTCCGCGATGCCCGCCGAGGGCCGGCTCGCCGCCGACTCTCTGCGCGCCAACCCGCTTCGCACCTCCGCCACCGCCGCGGCGCTGGTCGTGACGCTGTCCGTCGTCGTCGTCAACTCGATGATGAGCGCCAGCTTCCTCGGCTCGATCTCCACCGAGCTCGACCGCCGCTTCGCCCGCGACCTCACCGTGCAGCCGCTCGGATACAGCAGCTTCGGCCCGCCGACGAGCGCCATCGACAGATCGCTGCGCGAACGGATCGCCGGCCTGCCGACGGCGGACGTCGTCACCCCACGCCGGATCGTCTTCATGAACCACCTGCCGGGCAGCGACGCGCCCGGCCTGCTGACCGCGGTCGATCCGCGCCAGTGGCCGACGGTCGATCGCTCCGAGTACGAAGGCGCCAGCACCGCCGAGGCGATGGCGGGACTGGAAGCGGGCGGGATCGTCGTCGGCAAGGGCTACGCGGACGAGACCGGCCTCGGGGTGGGTGACGAGGTGCTGCTCGAGGGCGCCTCGGGCACGCGCCGTGCCCCGGTGGTCGCGACGATCGACACCTTCGAAGCCAACGGCAACGAGCTGACGATGTCGCTGGCGACGATGAAGCGCGTCTTCGGCATCGCCTCGGACTCGATCCTCGCCGTCACCGCCCGCTCCCCCGCTGTGCGCGACCGGCTCGAAGTCGAAGCGAAGCACCTGCTCGCCGACCGCTACCCCGGCTTCGAAGCGGTCTCCAACACCGAGATGAAGGAGCAGTACGAAGACCAGATCAACCAGCAGTTCGCCTTCTTCAACGCGATCATCGGGATCGCCGTGATCGTCGGCCTGCTCGGCATCGTCAACGCGCTCTCGATGTCGGTGATCGAGCGCACCAGGGAGATAGGCGTCCTGCGCGCCCTCGGCGGCTCGCGCTGGCGGATCCGCCGCACGATGCTCGACGAGAGCCTGCTGATCTCGCTCGCCGGCAGCCTCGCCGGAATCGGCGCCGGCCTCCTGGTCGGCCTCGTCTGGATCCTCTCCATCCGTGAGAGCACCCTGGTCGGGCTGGAGCTGCACGTCCCGACCGGCATCCTGCTCCTGATCGCCTTCCTCGGCGTCGTCATCGGCACCCTGGCCGCGATCCTCCCGGCGCGGCGAGCGGCACGCCTCGACCCGCTGCGGGCGCTCACCTACGAGTAGGGCGGCGTCGCCTACGCCGCGCCGGTGAGAAGGAGAATCGTGAGGAAGCCCAAGCCGGTCGCGAGGGCGCCCGAGCCCTGGTACTGGCGCTCCTCCGACGGCGGCACGAGGGCCGAGACGGTGAGGTAGAGCATCCCGCCCGCGCCGACCGCCTGGAGGATGCCGATGGCATCGGGGCTTGCGTCGCGGAGCAGGAGGTAGCCGATCAGCGCGGAGACGAAGAGGCTCGCCCCCACCAGCCCGGTCCAGCCGACGATG
Organism: Solirubrobacterales bacterium; assembly: GCA_036392975.1. Taxonomy (GTDB): domain Bacteria; phylum Actinomycetota; class Thermoleophilia; order Solirubrobacterales; family 70-9; genus VRUE01. The sequence goes on from DASVWY010000246.1 coordinate 5,254, forward strand.
CGATGGACGGCGCGTCGCCCTGCCTTGCCGCTGGCCACGAACTCCCCGATGCTCATCCCCTCGCTCAGGTTGTCCACCGCGATTGCCGCGGCAATCAGAAAACCGACCTCTGGTTCGATCACCATGCCGGTCCCGATCGCGAGGCCCTCCACCAGCTCCTCCGCGCTGGTCCCGCCGGCGAGAACCGTGACCTGGTCGCCCCGGGGTCGGTGACTGCGATGGTAGGCCTCGACTTCAGACCACTGCTCGGCCTCGTGGCCGGCGAGGCGCCAGCGGTTGACGAAGAGGTCGAACAGCCAGATCGCCAGGAAGCCGAGGCCGAAGCCGGCACCGGTGGCGAGCACGGAGGCCCGCTCGAGCGCCTCGGGGAGCATCTCCAGGGTGACGGCGCCGATCAGCGCCCCGGAGGCGTAGCCGAAGACGATCGACATGGCGAAGCTAGACGGCCGGCGTACGAGCGCCAGCAGACCGCCGGCCACTGACGCCAAAGCCGCGCCTCCAGCGACGAGAACCACCGTCAGCACTGGGCACGCCCCTCACGCAGGCGCTGCATTGCCTTGAAGACCTCGGTCCCGATCAGCGGCGCGGTGGCGAGCGAAAGGGCAGCGACGAGCTGGCCCGTGCTCAACGCGACCGTCGAGAGAGCGTCGCGGAGCGGGGGCACCGCCAGAGCCGCCGCTGCCACCAGGGCCGAGACGACCACGGCGCCGTTCAAGAACCAGTTTGCCTTCGTGCGAAGGAAGAGACCGTCACCGCGGACCGCGTAGACGTAACCGAGCTGAGCGAACACGACGGTGGTGAACGCCATCGTCTGCGCGGTTGCGTCGCTCTCGGCGTCTCCGATCAGGAAGGCGGCGAAGGCGGCTGCGCCCGTGATGAGCGCGCCCACGGTCAGCCGCCAGCGCATCGGGGCGAGCAGGCCCTCGTCGGCGGGCCGCGGCGGCCGTCGCATGGTCTCGCGGTCGGCGGGATCGAGCCCGAGCGCCACCGCAGGCAGGCCGTTGGTGAGCAGATTGATCAGCAGGATCTGGGCAACGGTGAGCGGGGCGCCGAGTCCCGGCAACACGGCGAGCGCGAAGAGGAGGACCTCGCCCGCGTTCGCGGCGAGCAGGAAGTTGATGAAGCGGACGACGTTGGCATAGATGCGCCGACCTCCTTCCACGGCCGCGACGAGCGTCGGGTAGCTGTTGTCCGTGAGGACAAGCTCAGCAGCGTCGATCGCGGCATCGCTTCCGCCCCTGCCCATCGCGACGCCGATGTCGGCTGCCGCCAGGGCTGGGACGTCGTTGACGCCGTCGCCGGTCATCGCGATCACCTCAGCGTCCTCTTGAAGCGCCGCGACGACACGGGACTTGTGCTCGGGCACGACCCGGGCGAGAACGTGGGCCGTCCGAATCCGCTTGCGGAGGTCCGCGTCGTCGGTTTCCTCGAGCTCAGGCCCGGTGATGAGGATGGGCTGAGTTGCGGGAGCGATCCCGCATGCGCGGGCCACCGCGAGCGCGGTGCGGGGATGGTCGCCGGTGATCATGATCGTGCGGATGCCGGCCTGGCGAGCGGTCTCGACGCTCTCCAGCGCGCCGTCGCGCACTGGATCGACCAGGCCGATCAGGCCCAAGGGCTCGAGCTGCCGCTCCGGATCGGCGCCCGGCGGCAAATCGTCTCGTCGCGCGATCATCAGGACGCGGACCCCGTCGCCCGCCCACGTCTCCGCTTCCTCTTCGAGGTGTGCCGCCGCCGAGGGATCGAGCAAGCAGGGAAGGATCGCCTCGGGCGCCCCCTTCACGTAGGCCGAACGGCCTTCCCCCTCGCCGCCGACCACGACGCTCATCCGCTTGCGTTCGGAGTCGAACGGCTCGCCGCCCGCGATCTTCCTGTCGCGCAGGAGCTCGGCTCGCCGCAGGCCCCTGTCGCCTGCGGCCACGGCGATCGCCGCCTCCCCGGGATCGTGGGCGTCCTCGGAGGCGATCACCGCCGCCTGAAGCAGCTCCTCCTCGGTGGCGCCGGGGGTCGCCAGGAGCCGAGCCACGGTCATGCGATTCGTGGTCAGGGTTCCGGTCTTGTCGGTGCAGATCACGGTCGTCGAGCCCAGCGTCTCCACGGCGCGCAGGCGGCGAACGACGGCGCCGCGTTCGGTAAGCCGTCGCATCCCCAAGGCCAGCGTGATCGTGACCACGGCGACCAAGCCCTCGGGGACCGCGGCCACCGCCAGGGCGACACCGACTCCCAGGCTTGCTCCCAGCGACTCCCCGTGTATCCAGAGCAGCGCGGCCAGGCTGACGCAGACAGCGATCACGGCCACCAGCAGCTGCCTTGCAAGACGGTCGAGTCGTCGCTCGAGCGGCGTCGGGGGAGGCTTCCGCCGTGCGGCGGCGGCGATCCTGGCCAGCTCGGTATCCGTCCCGGTCGCCGTGACGAGGACCCGGGCCCGACCTCGAGTAACGGTCGTCCCACACAGAACGACCGTGGGGCGCTCGGAGAGGATCGCCGCCACCGGGGCAGGTGGCTCGGCCCGCTTGCCGACCGGCACCGACTCGCCCGTCATCGACGACTCGTCCAGCTCGAGTCTCGTCGCCTCGAGCAGTCGTCCGTCGGCGGGGACCCGGTCGCCGGCGACGAGCAGGATGACGTCTCCCGGCACCAGCTCGATCGCGTCGGCCTCCACCGTCGAGCCGTCGCGGACGACGACGGCGCGCGGGGAGAGCAGGGTTCGGACCGCGCGTGCCGCCCGGTCCGCGCGTCCCTCCTGGACCGTGCCCAGGGCGGCGTTGAGGATCACGATCGCCGCGATCATGGCGGTGTCGATCCACTCGCCGAGCAGCGCCGCCACCGCAGCCGCTCCCAGCAGGAGAAGAACGAAGGCGTCGCGAAACTGGCGCGCGATCAGCGCCGTGACGCCGATCGGCGCCTCCTCGGGCAGCGAATTGGGGCCGAAGCGCTCGCGCCTCGCCGCGGCCTCCCCTGCGTCCAGGCCGCGCCCGGCATCGCTGCCGAGGAGCGTCACCGCCTCCTTTGCGGTCGCGGCATGAAAGGGGGTGGTGGAAGCGATGCTGCAGAGCTTCCCTTCCCGAGCGCGATGCCACAACCGCCGAGCTGGGAAATCCCGGCCTGCGCAGGGGGAAGACCCGGATCACGCCCGCTGCCGCCGCCTCCTGCATCTACCCTGCCGTGAGATGAGCGCGCCCGAGAATGCCAACACGATCGGGGTCGTGCTCGCCGACGACCACGAGATCGTCCGCGACGGATTGCGGCTGCTGCTGGAGGCCGAGCCCGACATGGAGATCCTCGCCGAGGCCGGCGACGTGGAGACGACGAAGAGGCGGGTCCTCGCCTACAAGCCGGCGGTGCTCGTGCTCGACGTCAACATGGCCGGCGAGTCCAGCCTCTCGGCGATTCCCCAGCTGCTCGAGTCCTCGCCCGAGACGGCGGTGATCGTGCTGACCATGCAGGACGAGCCGGTCTTCGCCCGCGACGCGCTGCGCTCGGGCGCCAAGGGCTTCGTCGTCAAGCACGCGGCGGGGAGGGAGCTCGTCGAGGCGATCCGCGAGGCGATGCGCGGCGGCACCTACATCAACCCGCGCCTCGGCGCCCGCATCGCGGCCGAGCCGCCGCCCGCCGAGGGCCCCCCCGGCGGCCTCACCGAGCGCGAGGCCGAGGTGCTCGGGCTCGTCGCCCTCGGCTTCAGCGGCCCCGAGATCGCCGCGAAGCTCGTCCTCAGCGAGCGCACGATCGAGACCCACCGCGCCCACATCCAGCAGAAGCTCGGCGTGACGACGCGAGCGGAGCTAGTCCGCTTCGCGCTCGACAACGACCTGATCGAGCGCTGAGGCGAGCGGCAGCTCCGCCTCGACGACCGTGCCGCGCCCGGGCGCGGAGTCAATGAGGACCCGTCCGCCGAGCAGGGCCGCGCGTTCGCGCATCCCGGTCAGGCCGAATCCACCGTCGGCCTGGGCCGGATCGAAGCCGGCGCCGTCGTCGCCGATCCGCGTGCGGAGCACGCCGTCGCCGTCGGCGACGCTGATCTCGACCCGGCTCGCCCCGGCGTGCTTGATCGCGTTGTTGACGGCCTCCTGCACGAGCCGGTAGACGGCGATCTCGAGCTCCGGTGCAAGCCGCGCGTCCACGCTCCCCGCGGCGGCCGTCTCGAAGGTGCAGTCGAGGTCCAGGTCGGTGGCGGCCTTGGCGCGTTCGACCAGCACCTCGAGCGCCGCCCGCAGCCCGAGCTCGTCAAGCGCGGGCGGGCGCAGCTCGTTGATCAGCGCCCGAACCCCCTCGATGCCGCGCTGGGTGTGCTCCAGGGCGCGCCCTATCGCGCCGCGCAGGGCCTCCTCGCCCGGTTGAGCAGAGGCGGTTTCGAGCGTGACGCTGAGGCCACCCAGCTCCTGCAGGGTCTCGTCGTGCAGTTCGCGGGCCCAGCGCCGTCGCTCGTGCTCGGTCGCCTCCAGCGAGCGCTGCAGCTTCTCGCTCTCCACCGTGCGAGCGGTGAAGATCGCGGTCGCCGCCGCGGCGGCGAACGAGGTGGCGACCAGCTCGTCGTCGGAGCTGAACTTGCCCCCCCTCTCGCCGGAGCGATCGAATGCGGCCAAGACACCCCTGGCGCGGGCGCGATAGACGATCGGCACCAGCAGCGCCGCCGACGGAGGAATCGACAGGCTCTCGACCACCGCTCGCGCCCGGCTCGATGTATCGGAGATCCGCTCCGAGCGCTCGGAGCGCAGCAGCTCGGCCAGCGGCGAGTTTTCGAGCGGCAGGCGCACACCGAGCTCGGGGCCGGCCTCTCCGGCGATCGCGGAGACGACCAGCTCGTCTCCCTCGACGAGGAGGACCATCAACGTCCGCGCTTCGAGCAGGGCGCGGCAACGCTTGGCGACCAGCTCCAGGACGCGCTGCGGCTGGGTCTCCCCGGCCACCGCGCGGGCGATGGTCACGTTCGCCTCCAAGCCGCGTACCGCGCGCTCCAACTCGACTCGACGGCGAAGGAGCTCCTGGTGGAGGCGGGCGTTGTCGATCGCCACCGAGGCCCATTGGGCGAGCAGGACGACGAGGTCTTCGTCGGCCTGGTCGAACTCACGACCTCCCGCCTTGTCGGTCAGGTACAGGTTCCCCCACGCTTCGCCGCCGATCACGATCGGCGCGCCGAGGAAGGTCGTCATCGGCGGATGGCCCGGAGGAAAGCCGTAGGAGTGCGGGTGGTCGCCGATGCTCGCGATCCGGACCGGCTGCGGCCTGCGGATCAGCTCACCGAGGATTCCGTGTCCGCGCGGCAGCGATCCGAGCGAACGCCTCGTCTCCTCGTCGATCCCCCGGTAGAGGAAGCGCTCCAGCTCGGCCTTGTGCTCGTCGAGGATTCCCAGCGCCGCGTACCTCGAGTCGGTCAGCTCGCGGGCGGCATCCAGCACGCGGGCGAGCACGGCCTCGAGGTCGAGCTCGGAGACGAGCTCGCGGGCAACCTCGAGCAACCGCTCGCTGTGCGGCCCGGGGCTCTCCTCGCGTCCGGCGGCCACAAGGCCATCGTACGCCGATCAGGAAACCCGTTGCGCCTGTTTTGCCTGCTCGTCTCGGTTTCCGTTCGCCTCGATCTCCGAGGCCGCGGCCAGGAAGGGCGTCAGGTGGCGGCCCAGGATCTTGCCCTCCTGAGCGGGCCACGGCGGCTGCTCGCTGAGAGCGGACGTCTCGCCGTGCCCGCCGGTGAGCCTGCCGTAGAGGTAGCGGGGCTTCTCGCCGGTCCACAACACGCCGCGCAGGATCGGATCGAACGGCTGCGGCTCGACCTCGCCGCCGAGCTCGGAGACCAGCATCGTGGCGGCGGCATCTGCCTCCTGGGTCGCGATCCCACCCTGCTTGACCGGGAAGTTGGTCACGTCGCCGACCGCGAAGACGCGCTCCATCCCCCTCACCCGCCCGTACTCGTCGACGGCGATGAAGCCCTCGGAGTCGTGCGGGATGCCGGCGATGCGCCGTCCCTCCATGCGGGGCAGGCTGACGACCGCATCCGCTTGGACGTCCCCTTCCGGGGCGATGTGAAGGCGACCCGCCTCGAACTCGACCGGGTGGGCGCCGGTCAGGAGGTCGACGCCCCGCTCGGCGAGCAACTCCGCCATCTGCTCGCCGGCGCGGGTGCCGAAAAGCTGGAGCGGTCCGTCCTCCGGGGTGACGATCGCGAGGCGGGTGTCGTGCACGTCTGCCTTCGCCATCTCGGCGGCCGCGAAGAGAGCCAGCTCGTACAGCGGCAGGCCCCAGCTGCGGCCACCCGGCATGGTGAAGACGAGGCTTCGGAGCTCGTCCTCTCGCAGCTGGCGAATGACCTTCGCGATTCCTCCCTCGTCGTCGACGCCCCAGAACGTGCACGCCCCGGGGACCCCCTGCAGCAAGCGGACACCGCAGGCGACGACGAGATAGTCGTAGGGGATCTCCTCGCCGTCGTGGGCGATCGCACGACGAAGGTCGCCGTCCACGGAGACGATGCTGCCGAGCTCGAAGGAGGCGCCGCAGCGCCCGGCCAGGTCCGGGAGGGAATAGCGAGAGATGCGCGCCGCGCCGAAGGGCGCCCCGACGGAGAAGGGCTTGTAGACGAAGTGCTCGCGGGGATCGCGGATCTCGATTTCGACCCGGTCGCCGGCGAGGTCGCGGAGCGCCAGGGCCATCTCCAGACCGGCGACATTGCCGCCGATTATCAGCACCCGCCGCCTCAAGCGCGACCGCGCCTCTTGCCGTAGAGCCGCTCGCGCACCACCTGCTCGGTCGGCGCTTCGGGCGTCGCTTTGGATATCTGCTGAACCTGAAGGCGAGGCCCGAGCACCCTCATCGCCTCGGTCACGGACCGGCGAAAATCGGTGGTGTTGGCTGCGGCCATCGGTCCTCCGTATCGAGATCGCTTGCTTGCCCGACAGTCTCCAAGCTGGGCTTCTCCGGGTCATCCGGGGAAATCCCTGGGCCAGATGCGGGGCTTCCCCCGATGGCGATAAAGGCAGGCCATGCGACCTTGTACGTCCCTGAAGCCGGCCAGCGGAACCGGAGGCACCATGGATGTAAGCACGCGGGAGTTCTGGGCCTTGATCCACGGCCTGATCCTGGGAGGCGGCTTCCTCGTGGCCTTCGCGGGCGGTCTCGCGGGCCTCTACAGCCTCAGGCCGGAGCTGGTGACCGAGTCCGGCATCGGCGAGCGCACCCGCCGCCTGATCGCCGGCACCACGGCGATGGCCGCGATCGCCTGGGTGACGGTGATCACCGGCACCTGGATCGTCTATCCCTGGTACCGCGAAGACAACCCCGAGAGCGCCAAATCGCGCCTGCTGGAGGGGTCGGGCACCGCCGACTGGCACGAATTCGGGATGGAGTGGAAGGAGCACATCGCCTGGATCGCGCCGATGCTGGCCACCGCCGCCGCGGTCATCGTCCTCCACTACCGCGCCGACCTGATCAGGCACCAGACGGCGCGCAAGCTCGCGATGGGCCTTTTCATCGCGGCGTTCGCAGTTGCCGCGATCGCCGGCATCCTCGGTGCGCTGATCACCAAGAACGCGAGCGTCTGATGGAGCGAGCTACGCCATCGAAGGCGAACGGACCGGCCGTGGCGGTGACGATCGCCGCCGGCATCGGCGCGCTCGTTCTCGGCATCTTCACGCTGCTGAGCGAGGCCAGCGAAGGCGTTCACGAATTCCTCGAATTCAGCGAACGGGTCGGCCCCCTCTCGGGTAAGACGGTCTTCGGCGCTGGCGCCTTCCTCCTCAGCTGGGGCGGGCTTCACGTCGCGCTTCGGGATCGCGAGGTGGATTGGCGGCCCGCGATCGGGGTGTTCCTCGTCCTTCTCGCCGCTGCCCTGGTCCTCACCTTCCCGCCGTTCTTCCAGATCTTCAAGAGCGAGTAGGGACCCTGAGGTCGAGGGCGCGCAGCGCCCGATCCACATCGGTGACCGAGAGGATGCCGAGCTCGCCACCCTCGGTGACGACGATCGCGCGCCCAAGGCGCCGGAAGGCGTCCCGCTCGATCAGGCCGGCGACGTCCTGGTGTTCGTCGATCACGAGGTCCGGCTCGAAGAGGGCGACCTCGCCCGCCGTGGTGCTCGCTCGACGCGCGCCCGGGACGCCTTCGATGGCCGTCGCATCGATCAGGCCGATCGGCCGGTCGCCGTCGAGCACCGGGAACGCCGAGTAGCGATGGCGGATGAAGAAGCGCTCGACCGCGTCTTCGACGCTCATCTCGGCCGGGACGGTCACGGCGGGGAAGGACATGAACTTGCCTGCCTCGCGACCGGCGAAGGCGCTGCGCACCCGCAGCCCGCCCTCCTCGCTCTTCGCGGCGACGATGACGAAGAAGCCGATCAGGGCGAGCCAGATGCCGCCGAGCCCCCCCGCCGCCGTTCCGAGCAGCCCGAGCGCGATCATGCCGTAGCCGAAGCCGCGCCCGATCGAGGCCGCCCTCGCCGTGGCGCGATCGAGATCTCCGGTCCGCCGCCAGAGCAGCGCCCTGGCGACCCGCCCACCGTCGAGCGGAAAGGCGGGCAGCAGGTTGAAGACGAGGATCGCCGCGTTGACGTACAGCTGGTACTCGATCACGGCCCGCACCGCGTCCGGCGCCGCGGTTGGGAGCAGCGCCGCGGCGGCGCCGAAGAGCATGGCGATCGCGGCCGTGACCGCCGGCCCGGCCAGCGCGAAGCGCAGCTCGTCGCCGGCGGTCTTCGGGTAGCCCTTCATCCGGGCAACGCCGCCGAGCAGCCAGAGGTCGATCTCCTCGATCTCGACGCCGTGCCGGCGCGCGACGACGCCATGGCCCAGCTCGTGCAGGAGGATGCTG
>DASVWY010000247.1:0-8541 GCA_036392975.1 Solirubrobacterales bacterium
GGTGGATGGAGAGTCGTGCGGGTATACAGCCCCAGCATCGAGCAGGAGACGTAGCCGGCCGCCTCCAGATCGGCCAGACGCGCCGCCGCCTCGCCGCCCGGCAGATCGAGGGCCGCTGCAACCGCGTCGCAGGTCTCGGCGCCACGCTCGACCGCCTCCAGCACCGCCCGTGCCAGCGCCGCCAGGACGGGGCCGACTCGGTCGATCCGCCGCGCACCCGGCCCCAGCATCGCGTCGAGCACGTCCTGGGCGTCGCGCACGAGGCAGGCGCCGCCGGCGAGCAAGCTGTGCGGTGCGGCCGAGAGGCGGGAACCGACCGGCCCCGGCACGGCGCCGAGGTCGCGGCCAAGATCGGCGGCGAGGTCAGCGGTGATCAACGAGCCCGAGCGCTCGGCAGCCTCGACCACGACCGTCATCGCGCTCAGCGCCGCCATGATCCGGTTGCGGGCCGGGAAGCACCAGCGCCAGGCGCCTGTTCCCGGCGGCAGCTCCGAGAGGACCAAGCCACTTTCGCCGATCCGCCGCCAGAGCGAGCGATGCGCGGCGGGGTAGACGAGGTCGGGACCGCAGCCGAGCACCGCGACCGTGCGCCCGGCTTCGAGCGCGCCGCGGTGGGCGCAGGAGTCGATCCCGAAGGCGAGGCCGCTGACGACGAGCAGGCCCGCCGTCGCCAGTTCTCGGCCCAGGCCGCGAGCAACCTCGCGGCCGTAGCTGCTGGCGCGCCGGGCTCCGACCACGGTCACCGCCCCACTCGGCTCCAGCTCGGCAAGCAGCACCGGATCGCCGCGGCCGATCAAAGCCCAGGGTGCATCGGCGGCGTCTCTCAGACCAGGTGGGAAGAGCTCGTGGTGGCGACAGCAGGCCCAGCACTCGGCGGCTCTCAGCTCCTCTTCGAGCCGACGCTCGGGCACTGCCGTCACCTGGGCCAGGACCTGCTCGGCGACCTTTGGCGCGGCGACTGCGACCAGGTCCTGATTGGAGAGGCGCAGCAGTTCGGGCGAGCGCGAGCCCGGCGTCCCGGTGGCGATTTTCTCGATGTAGGGCGCGAGATGGGCCAGCAGGCGCGAGCGCCGCAGGCAATCGGGGCAGGCACGGGGTGCGCCGCTAACCATGGTCCCGCCTCCTCAGTTGCAGAGCCTGGGCGATCTGGTCGCGCTCGATCGCTCTCGCCCCGGCCAGATCGGCGACGGTGCGAGCCACCCGCAGGACGCGGTCGTGAGCCCGCCCGCTGAGGCGACGGCGGGAGTAGGACTCGGCCAGCAACGCCGCGGCCGAGTCGCTGAGCAGGCACTCGCGCGCCTCGGCGGGGGTCATCTCGGCGTTGCAACGGCCCGCTCCGAGCCGCTCTTCCTGAAGCGTGCGCGCCGCCGCGACCCGCTCGCGGACGGCCGCCGAAGGCTCGCCCGGCGCTCCGGCGATCTCCTCGGCGCCGGGTTGGCGGATCGCGGTCAGGATGTCGATGCGATCGGCCAGCGCGCCGCTCAGCTTCCCCTGGTAGCGGCGCACGTCGATCGGCGCGCAGGTGCAATCCGGATCGCTTTCCCCCCGCCCGCACGGACACGGGTTGGCGGCGGCGATCAGCATGAACCGGCACGGCAGACGGCTGCTCGCACCGGCCCGCGAGATCGAGATCCAGCCGCTCTCGATCGGAGCCCGCAACGCCTCCAAGGCGTCGCGCCGGAACTCGCAGAGCTCGTCGAGGAAGAGCACGCCGCGGTGAGCGAGGGTGGCCTCGCCGGCGCGCGGCGGGTTGCCGCCGCCGACCAAGCCGGCGGGGCTGATCGTATGGTGGGGAGAGCGGAAGGGACGGCCGCCGCCGAGGCGGGTCTCGAGCCGACCGCAGGCGCTGGCGATCCGCGCTGCCTCCAGCGCCTCGGTCGGCGCCAGCGGCGGCAGGATCGATGGGAGCCGGCTCGCCGCCAGGGACTTGCCGGCCCCGGGAGGCCCCACCATCAGCAGGTTGTGTCCCCCCGCTGCGGCTATCTCGAGCGCGTGGCGCAGGTACGGTTGGCCGCGCAGGTCGGCGAGGTCCGGTCCACCCTCCTCGGGGAGAAGGGGAAGCGAGAGCGGCCGTGGCCGCGCCGGCGCCAGCTCCCCCGATGCCAAACCGACGACTTCCTCGAGCTGGGCCAGCGGGACCACCTCGATCTCACCTGCCAAGGCCGCCTCGGGCGCGTTCCCGGCCGGCACCACGATCGCCTCGGCCCCGCCCTCCCGCGCCGCCTCGGCGATAGCGAGCACGCCGGGGACGGGACGGACCGAGCCGTCGAGCGCCAGCTCGCCGACCATCGCCAGCCGCGACAGGGCCTCCCAGTTCAGCTGGTCGGAGGCGACCAGCAACGCCACCGCGATCGGCAGGTCGAGACCCGGGCCGGCCTTGCGCAGGCTGGCCGGCGCCAGGTTGGCGACGATCCGCCGCATCGGAAACTCGAAGCCGCAGTTGGCGAGCGCGGACCGCACCCGCTCGCGCGCCTCTCTGACGGCGGCGTCGGGGAGACCGACGACGGAGAAGGCGGGCAGGCCGCGCTGCACGTCGACCTCGACCCGGACGGGTCGGGCGGCGATCCCGTCGAGGGTGAATGTCCGCGCCGTTGCGAGCATGGGCAGACACGCTCCCGGGTCGCGGCGCACGGGTGTTGCGCTCGATGCAAATTGTCCGAGCCAACTTTGTGACCGAAGGCAAACGGGCCCGCGATCCCCTACTTTCGCCGCCGATGACCGCCGTCCGCCAGCGCCTTGGCAGGGCCGCCGAGGACCTCGTCGCCTCCCGGCTCGCCGCGGCCGGCTGGGAGATCGTCGAGCGCAACGCCCGCACCCGCTACGGAGAGCTCGACATCGTCGCCGTCGACGGCTCCGCGCTGGTGTTCGTCGAGGTCAAAGCGGGGCGCCAGGGCTCCCAGTTCGGCCCGGAGCGCCCCGTCCACGCGATCGACTGGCGCAAGCAGCGGCGCATCCGCCGCCTGGCGACGGCCTGGATCAGCGAACGTCGCGACCTGCCTCGCTATCGAGATATCCGCTTCGACGCGGTCGGCGTCACCTACGACCGCGCCGGCCACGCGATCGACTACGAGCACATCGAGGCGGCGTTCTAGCCCGTCAGCTCTAGCTGGGAGTAGGCGACCGAGTCGAACGAACGCCGGTGCAGGGGCGAGATCCCGAGCCGCTCGATCGCGGCGCGGTGCTCGGGGGTCGAGTAGCCGACGTGCTCGTCGAAGCCCCAGCCGTCGTGGACGCGAGCGGCGCCGTGCATGTAGCGGTCGCGGCTGACCTTGGCGACGACCGAGGCGGCGGCGATCGCGGCGCTTGTCCCGTCGCCTTCGACGACGGCTCGGTGCGGCACCCGGCAGTCGCGCAGGGAGAAGCCGTCGACGAGGCAGATCGCGTCCTCGCTCGGCGCCAACCGTTCCAGGGCGTTGGCGAGCGCTTCGAGGTTGGTCACGTGCAGACCGCGGGCGTCGATCCCGCGGACGCAGCGCACCGCGACGCTGACCCGCGACGCCGCCCGCAGCACCGCCGGGTAGAGCGCCTCGCGGTGCTCCTGCTTCATCTGCTTGGAGTCGTGCAGCCCCGCCAGGGCCCGGCGGTCGGCGTGGGAGAGCGCCTCGTAATCGATCAGGACGGCGGCCGCGACCAGCGGGCCGGCGAGGCAGCCCCGCCCCGCCTCGTCGGCTCCGGCGACCAGGCGGCTGCCGAGGCCGCGATCGAAGGCGAACAGCCGCCGCGAGCGCGCCAGCCGGCGGCGGTGCGCTTTGGATGGGCCCTTAGAAGATGCCAACCCGGTCGGGCGGCCAGTAGGTGGCGAAGGCCTTGCCGATGATCCAGTCGCGGGGGACGGGTCCCCAGAAACGGCTGTCTTGGCTCGCCCCACGGTTGTCGCCCATCATGAAGTAATGGTCGGGCGGGATGACGATCGGCTTCGGCAAGCTGCAGGCGCCGCCGCCCGTTTCGCAGGGCATCGTGTAGGGCTCGTTCGTCTTCTCGACCCCGTTGACGACTGGATGGCCGTTGCGGATGCTCAGCCTGTCGCCCGGCCCGGCGACGATCCGCTTGATGAAGTTCTGATCCGAGCGGGTGGCGGTGGGTTTAGCGCAAGCCTGTTCGGGGGTCGGGGTCGCTCCGCATTCGCCGCCGCCGTCGGCTCCGGAGGGAGGATGGAAGACGACGATGTCACCGATCTCCGGGTCGGTGAAGTGGTAGAGGAAGCGGTTGACGAGCACCCGCTGGCCGACGTCGAGGGTCGGCTCCATCGACTGCGAGGGAATCTGGTACGGCTTGATCAGCCAGGCCTGGATCGCCAGTGCCAGCCCTAGCGCGAGAGCGACGATGACGACCAGCTCGACGAAGCCGCCAATCGCACTCTGAGGCTTGGGGACGCGCGGTCTCAGGCTTTGTCCTCGTCGGAGCCCGAGGCCTCCTCGGCCTCAGCCTCCGGCTCCCCCTCGGCAGCAGGCTCCTCCGCCTCGGCCTCCTCGTCCTGAGGCGGCTCAGCCTCAGCCGTCTCGTCCGCGACAGGACCCGCGGCCTGAGACGCCTCAGCCTCCGCCTCCTCGGCCGTTACGCCCTCGGCGTCCACCGCCTCAGGCTCAGCAGCCGCCGGCGTCGAGATCAGCTCGTCGTCGATCCCCCAACGGCGCTCGGCGACCCGGGCGGCCTTGCCGATGCGGCCGCGCAGGTAGTAGAGCTTGGCCCTCCGCACCGCTCCGCGGGCCGCGATCTCGAGTTTCTCGATCTTCGGCGAGTGCAGGGGGAAGGTCCGCTCGACGCCGACCCCGAAGGACTGCTTGCGAACGGTGAAGGTCTCGCGGGCGCCGGAGCCCTGTCGCTTCAGCACGATCCCCTCGAAGACCTGGGTGCGGCGCCGGTTTCCCTCGACCACCTGGAAGTGGACGCGCACACGATCGCCAGGGGCAAACGACGGAAGCCCCTGCCTCTGTTGGCGCCGCTCGATGCTGTCGATAACGCTGCTCATTGGCGAGAAAAAACCGCCGGAGCCGGTGCAGGGCGCCGCGCGGTGGCGGAATCGTACCTACTTGGAGTCCCGCTCGAACTGTTCGGCCCGAGCCTGGCTCTGCTCGGCCCGCCAGCGACGGACCCGGTCGTGGTCGCCGGAGACCAGCACGTCCGGCACTCCCCAGCCCCGGTAGGTCGGTGGGCGGGTGTAGTGCGGGTACTCCGGCGCCCCCTCCAGCAGCCGGCTGAACGACTCCTCGGCGGCGCTCTGCTCGTGGCCCAGCGCCCCCGGCAGCTTCCGCATCATCACGTCGGCCACGACCATCGCCGGCAGCTCGCCCCCGGCCAAAACGTAGCGCCCAATCGAGACCTCGTCGTGGGCGAGGTGCTCGTGCACCCGCTCGTCGAACCCCTCGTAGCGTCCGCACAGCAGCGCCACGTGGGGCTCCTGCGTCAGCTCGTCCGCCAGCTCGTCGTCGAGCAGCCGGCCGGTCGGCGAGAGCAGGACGATCCGCGGGTTCTCGCCGTTGGCGTAGGCGGCCTGCAGCGCCGCATCGACCACATCGACCCGCAGAACCATCCCCGCCCCGCCCCCGTAGGGCGCGTCGTCGACCTGGCCCGCCCCCAGCGGCGTAGTCTCGCGGTAGTTGAAGAAACGCAGCTCGTTGCCTTCGGCGAGCGCGTTCTGCACCGAGCGCTGCGACTGGAACCAATCGAACGCCTCGGGGAAGAGGGTGAAGACGTCGAGCTTCACGCGACCCGAGCCGCGCTCAGTCGAGGATGTCGACGATGACCCGGCGGTCGAGGCGCACCGCCGCCGCCTTGGCAACCGTCCGGATCGCGTTCGCCACCCGGCCGCCCTTGCCGATCACCCGCCCCAGGTCGCCCTCGGCGACGCTGATCTCGTAGACGAGGGCGCCGTCCTCTTCCAGCTCCTCGACGACCACCGCGGCCGGGTCCTCGACCAGTGCCCTGACGAGGAACTCGAGCAGCTCCGTCACCGGCCGGACACCTTCTAGCTTCCGGAGGCGGCGATGCCCTTGGCGCGCAGCAGGTTGGCGACAGACTCCGAAGGCTGGGCACCGTGCTCGAGCCAGTGGCGGGCGCGCTCCTCGTCGAGCACGATCGTCGAGGGCTCGGTCTGCGGGTTGTACTGACCGATCGTCTCGATCGTCCGCCCGTCGCGGGGCGAGCGTTTGTCGGCGACGACGATGCGCCAGATCGGGTTCTTCTTCGAACCCACCCTTCTCAGTCTTATCCGTACGGCCATAGCGGCTCGGCAGGTTACAGGACTAGCGCCTGCGGACCTTCGGGCGCGGGGTGCCCCCCTGCATCTTCATCAGCTGCTGCGGATCCGGCATCTTGCCGCTCACCATCTGCCGCATCATCTTGCGCATCTGGTCGAACTGCTTGACCAGCTGGTTGACCTGCTGCACTTTCGTCCCCGAGCCGTTGGCGATCCGTTTGCGCCGCGAGCCCTTGATGATCGCCGGGTTGGCGCGCTCCAGCGGCGTCATCGAGAGGATGATCGCCTCGACCCGGTCCAGCTCGCCCTCGTCGACCTCGGCGTTCTTCAGCTCCTTCATCGCCCCCATCCCCGGCAGCATCCCGATCAGGCCGCTGAGCGGGCCCATTTTCCGCACCTGTTTCATCTGCTGCAAAAAGTCCTCGAGGGTGAACCGGTCGCTTTCGAGCTTCTTCTGCAGGTCCTCGGCCTGGCGCTCGTCGACCTGCTGCTCGGCTTTCTCGATCAGGCTGAGGACGTCGCCCATGCCGAGGATGCGCGAGGCCATCCGATCGGGATGGAAGCGCTCGAACGCCTCCAGCTTCTCGCCGGTCGAGGCGAAGAGGATCGGCTTGCCGGTGACGGCCTTGACCGAGAGGGCGGCGCCGCCGCGGGCGTCGCCGTCGAGCTTGGTCATCACGACGCCGTCGAACTCGGCCGCCTCGCTGAACGATTCGGCGACCCCGACCGCGTCCTGGCCGGTCATCGCGTCGACCACCAGCAGCACGTCGTGGGGCTTGACCCGCTTGCGGATCCGGGCCAGCTCCGCCATCAGGTCCTCGTCGACGTGGAGGCGGCCGGCGGTGTCGACGATCAGCGCGTCGCGGCCCTCCTCGCGCGCCCGCTCCAGCGCCCAGGCGGCGATCTCGACCGGGTCGGCGTCGGTCCCCTGCTCGTAGACCTGAGCGCCGGCACGCTTGCCGACGGTGACCAGCTGCTCCACGGCGGCGGGACGGTAGACGTCGCAGGCGGCGAGAGCGACGTCCTTGCCCGACTCGCCGAGATGGCGGGCCAGCTTGGCGCAGGCGGTCGTCTTGCCGGAGCCCTGCAAGCCGGCCATCAGGATCACGGTCGGGCCGCTGGAGGCGAAGGCGAGGTCGCGCCCAGCGCCGCCCATCAGCGTCGTCAGCTCCTCGTTGACGATCTTCACCACCTGCTGCCCGGGATCGAGGCTTTCGAGCACGTCGGAGCCGAGACAGCGCTCCTTCAGCGTCTTGGTGAAGGCTTTGACGACCTTGAAGTTGACGTCTGCCTCGAGCAGGGCGAGGCGTATCTCCCGCATCGCCGCGTCGACGTCGCCCTCGCTCAGAGTGCCGCGCGAGCGGACGTCGGAGAGGGTTGCCTGAAGCCGATCTGAGAGCTGGTCGAACACCGCAGCGGAGCTTAGGGCAGTGAGTCACTCCGCCAGCAGGGCCCGGGCGAAGTCGTCGGGGTCGAAGGGGCGCAGGTCCTGGAGGGACTCGCCGGTGCCGATCAGCTTCACGGGGATCTCGAGCTCGTTGGCGATCGCCAGCACTATGCCGCCCTTGGCGGTGCCGTCGAGCTTGGTCAGGACGACCCCGTCGACCTCGACCGCCTCGGAGAAGACCTTCGCCTGGCGCAGGCCGTTCTGGCCGGTCGTCGCGTCGATCGAGATCAGCGTCTCGTGCGGAGCGTCGGGCATCTGCTTGCCGATCACCCGTCGCACCTTCGTCAGCTCGTCCATCAGGTTCCCCTGCGTGTGCAGCCGCCCGGCGGTGTCGACGATGACCACGTCCGCCCCGCGGGCGCGGGCGGCGGCGATCGCGTCGAAGGCGACGGCGCCGGGGTCGCCGCCCTCCCTGGAGCGGACCAGTTCCGCCCCCGCCCGCTCTGCCCACTCGGTCAGCTGCTCGGCGGCGGCCGCCCGGTAGGTATCGGCGGCTGCCAGCACGACCGAGAGGCCCAGCTCCTGCGAGAGGTGCCAGGCGATCTTGCCGATCGTCGTCGTCTTGCCGGTGCCGTTGACGCCGACCACCAGCAGCACCGCCGGCTCGCCGCTGAGGTCGATCGCCGCCCGGCCCCTCGAGGCGACCTCGGCGAGGATCTCGATCAGGCGCTCGCGGACCGCCTCGCCGTCGGCCGGCACGGCGCCGGAGTCGACCTCCCGCTCGAGCCGCTCGACGACCTCGGCGGTCGTCGGCGCCCCCACGTCGGCGAGGATCAGCGCCTCCTCCAGGCGCTCCCAGGTCTCGGCGTCGATCTTGTCGAACAGGCTCGCCGACAGCTCTGCGCGGAGGGCCTGGCGGCTCTTCGCCAAGCGCTCGCGCAGGCGCGCGAAGCGCCCG
>DASVWY010000248.1:0-4556 GCA_036392975.1 Solirubrobacterales bacterium
AGATCGCAGCTGGACCGGGCCTATGCAGTCGCTTCACCTACTACGTCCACCGCTACGACATCTTCCGGCGCACTTGCGCGCCTTGCTGCATGGCCGAGACCGGGCTGCTGGCGACTGAAAACAGTCCCTACAGCTGACGAAATGGTCCTTAGATGGTCCGCTGGGAGCGGTCGGAGGGCGAGGCGCCCTCCGGGTCCTATCTAGTCAACTGCGTCGTTTGCAGGGGTTTCGTCATGCGGCTGAATGGAGTCGAACCATCACGCCCCGTTAGGGGCACAAGGCCCTCAAATGGTCTGAGGGCGTTACAGTGATGTACGACTCTCTCAGGTCACCGGAGGTGCTCTGAGGTCACGTAAGTTACTGATTTGGAGGTCCGCAAAAAGGTCCGGGGGCGCGAACGTCTTCAGAGGACGACGAGCTCGCGCTTGGGCGGGAAGTGGACGGCATCCTTCGGCGAATTGGTATGCATTCAGTGATGGGCAGGCCTTCGTCCGAAAAGCTTAATGGCTGAGCAGGTCCCGGCCGTCTGTGAGGTGTTGACCACGGTTGAAGAACGGGATTGGCAACGCTTGAAGCGCCTGCTCCATCCGGACGTTCACTGGACGACTGCGATCGAGGAGCACCGGCACGGACCAGACGAGGTAGTCGCCCTGCTGGCGGACGATCCGCCGCCGGCACCGCCGGCTTTCCACGAAGTGCGCGATGGCCTGATCGTGCGCTGGATCGATACCCCGGGCTGATTCTTGCCTCGTCTAGGTCCGCGCGATGATCCGGCTCTACGGGCTTCCGGGCTCGCACCCCACGATGGCGGTGAAGGCGATGCTCGAACATAAGGGCCTCGGCTTTAAGCGAGTCGACCTCGTCCCGTTTCTCGCGCGGGCAATCGTGCGCAGGGGCATGGGCATGCGTCAAAACTCTGTGCCGGTGCTGGTGATCGACGGGCCGCATTCAGGGCTCGCGCGAGATCGCGCGCGAGCTGGACCGGCTGCGCCCCGACCCACCGCTTTTCCCCGCCGACCCCGAGCGCCGTCGCGTCGCCGAGGAGGCCGAGCGCTGGGGAGAGGAGGAGTTGCAGCACCCGATCCGGCAGATCTCGCTCTGGGCGATGCACGCCGATCGCGCTCCGATCCGCAGCTACATGGGACCCTCGGTGATGGGTGTCCCAGCTGCCGTCGCGGCCCGCCTCGCGCCGCCCTTCATCGACCGCGGCGTCCGCGTCAACGAGGCGACCGAAGAGGCCGTCCGCGCCAACCTCGCAACGCTCGATTCGATGCTTGACCAGGCCGAGGAGTGGATCGCGGCCAGCGTGCTCGACAGTGAGGAGTTGAGCGCCGCCGACTTCCAGATCGGCGCGAGCGTGCGCCTGCTGCTGACCTTCCAGGATCTGCGGCCGCTGATCGAGGACCGGCCTGCCTGCCGGCTGGCGCGGCGAGCGGTCCCCGCCTACCGCGGCGACGCGCCCCCGGTCTTCCCGGCCGCCTGGCTGGAGCCGCTGCGCTCGCCCTCGCTCGCCGCCCCGTGGGCCCCGGATCCCGAGTCGCAATCGCCGAGCGCGGCGAGGACGGTGTCCGGGGTGGGGCGGACCCGATAGTTGTCGGTCTGGTTGGCGAAGACGATGCGGCCCTCGCAGTCGGTCACGACCAGGGTGGGGAGGACGGTATCGCCCTCGTAGCCGATCATCCCGCCGGGGGTGCCGTTGGCATCGACTATGCCCAGCCGGCGCGCCGCTACGAGGCCGTCGTCGCGCAGGTAGCGGAACCCGACCCCGTGCCGGGAGGCCAGGGAGCGGGTGTGGCCCTCATCCTGGGGGCTGACGAGAACCACTTGGGCGCCCGTCGCCTCGACCTCCCGCCAGCGGGCGGCGATCTCGCCGACCTGCGCCATGCACAACGGGCACCAGTTGCCGCGATAGAACAGCAGCACGGTCGGCTTGCCGCGCAAGTCGGCTGAGGTGACGGGCCCGCGACCCTGCTCCACGAACGGCAGATCGTGCGGAAGCATCTCGCCGACCGACAGCGCCGGGGAAGGCTCGCGCCCGAACCACGAGTACCAGCGAGCGTAGGCGAGCCAACCGAGAGCCTCGGCGCCGGCAAGGCTCCAGGCGACTGGATGGCGCCTGGCGAACCGCAGGCCCAAGGCAAGCCCCGCGGCGGTTGCCACCTGTAGGCCGACGAGATTCGGTCTCATCCGCGCCTTCGGCCGGAGGAAGCCATCGGCGAAGTAAGCGCCCGGCAAGGCATGAATCCCGGTCATGAGGGCCCATCCGACTCGATCCCCGCTGGGGGCTCGAACGCCCCGGCGCGCCGCATCGATTGCAAATAGCGGGGGCACCGCGGAAAACGCCGAGATAAAAGCCTGCTTTGCGCTGCGCGGCACAACGACGCGGGGCATGGGCAGGGCATCCTAGAGAGAAGCAGGCGACTAGGATCGGCCGATGAAGGTCCGGCTCTATGGGCTTCCGGGCTCGCACCCGACGATGGCGGTGCAGGCGATGCTCGAACACAAGGGCATCGACCCCAAGAGGATGGACCTCGTGCCGTTCCTCTCGCGGGTCATCGTGGGTAGGGCTATGCGCCTGCCCCAGAACACGGTGCCGGTGCTGTCAATCGATGGGCGTCGGATCCAGGGCTCGCGTGCGATCTCTCGCGAGCTCGAGCGGCTGCGGCCGGAGTCGCCGCTGTTTCCGGCCGACGCCGAGCGACGCCTCGCCGTGGAGGAGGCTGAGCGCTGGGGCGAGGAGGAGCTCCAGCACCCGATCCGGCAGATCTCGCTCTGGGCGTTGCGGGCGAACCGGGCGCCGATCCGCAGCTACATGGAACGCCCGGTCATGGGGGTTCCGGCCGGCATCGCGGCGCGGCTTGCGCCGCCCTTCATCGACCGCGGCGTCCGCGTCAACGAGGCGACCGAAGAGGCCGTCCGCGCCAACCTCGCAACGCTCGATTCGATGCTTGACCAGGCCGAGGAGTGGATCGCGGCGGGCGTCCTCGACGGGGAGGAGCTGAACGCCGCCGACTTCCAGATCGGGGCGAGCGTGCGCCTGCTGCTGACCTTTCAAGACTTGCACCCGCTGATCGAGGATCGGCCGGCCTGCCGCCTGGCGCGGCGAGCGGTCCCCGCCTACGCCGGTGACGCGCCCCCGATCTTCCCGCCTGCATGGCTTGAGCCACTGCACGCGGCAGCCGCCGCTCGGTAGCCGCTCAGAACGACTGGCCGACCTCGATCAGGTGGCCGTCCGGATCGCGCATGTAGCAGCGGTACTCGGCTTTGCGCTTTTCTGGGGGCGTCAGGAACTCGGCGCCCCGCGCGCTCCACTCTTCGTAGACGGCCTGGATGTCCGCCACGCGGATGTTGAGAAAGGCGCTGACCCGATCAGGGTCGGGCAGCGTCTCCAGGGTGACGGTCGGCTTGTCCTCGGTGGGGCCGCCGCCGACGTTGATGATGATGAAGCTGTTGGCCAGCGCCACGCACGAGGGCTCGCCGGTGCGGACCGTCTCGCCGCCGAGCACGTCGGCGTAGAAGCGCCGTGAGCGCTCGACGTCGGCAGAGACGATGAAGTGGGTGAGCAGAATCCCTTCATCGGGCGCGGGGAACTCGGCCATCGAGATACCCGGTCCCTCGATGTCGTGACCGGTCGTTGCAGTCGCTCCACGGGGCTGGCTTGGTGGAGTCAGCCGTCAGGATCGCGCAGCGCCTGCTCCAATGCCGTCGCGCCGACGCCCTCCACCCTTACGACCTTGTTCCGGGACTTCTCGCCTTGGACGACGCTTACCCTGGATGGCGCTATTCCGATTCGCTTCGCGATCATCTGGCGCAGAGCTTTGTTTGCCCTGCCCGCCACCGGCGGCGCGGTCACTCGCGCCAACAGGACTCCGTCTTTTATTCCCATCAGTTGATCGCGATGGCCGCGGAGGCGGAGCCGTACTGCGATTCGAGCCTCGGCCATCCCCCAATCCTCACCTATGCAGAGTCGGGACGCGGACCGCCAAGATGGCAATTCGCAGTGTGGCGACACGATGGGCTCGGCAGGCTCCCCGCGGCGGCTAGACTGCCCTCGGAGAGTGGCTGGCGGTTGCGCGTGAGTGCCGGGGTGGGGTCCTATTCGCCCACGGGAGTGAAGGAGGAGTTCGATGCGAGCTAAGACTGCTTCTTGGCGCCGGCGCACCAGGAAGGTGCGCGCGGGGCTGGGTTTGATCCTGGCACTGGCGGCGTTGGCGGCACTGGCGCCGGCAGCGCTGAGCATCACGGTCACCGGCGACGGCGGTAGCAATGACTTGGCGGGCACCGACCGTCAGGACACGCTCAGCGGGCTCGGCGGCAACGATCGCCTGTTCGGCAAGCGTGGCCTCGACACGCTCGACGGCGGCACCGACGGCGACCTGCTGTTCCCGGGCGACGGAAAGGACCTCGCCAATGGGGGGGAAGGTACTGACACCTTCATCGACGACGACGGCGACGACGATGTGCTCAACGGCGAGGATGGCAACGACGACATCCGCGCGGCCAACGGCGACGACGACACGGTCGACTGCGGGGCCGGCACGTCCGATCAGGCGCTC
>DASVWY010000249.1:0-14808 GCA_036392975.1 Solirubrobacterales bacterium
GATCTCAGCGAGATCGATCTCAAGCGAATGGAGCGAGGCGGGATCGGCGCCCTGTCCGAGGAGCAGGGCCTGCGGTACTTCGACGCCGCGCTGGCCTCGGAGAACGCCCTCGCGGTGGCGATCCGAACCCATCCCGCCGGCCTGCGGGGACTGGCCTCGGCCGGCGCCTTGCCGTCGATCATGCGCGGGCTCGTCCGCGTGCCCCGCCGCCGCGCGGCGGCCGTCTCGACCACGCTGCTCGAGCAGCTCGGCGACCTCTCCGGCGAGGATCGGGAGCGCGCGGCGCTCGACCTGGTGCTCGCCCAGGTCGCGGCCGTGCTCGGCCACGAGTCGGCGGCGGCGATCGACCCCGGCCGGGCCTTCCAGGAGCTCGGCTTCGACTCGCTGGCGGCGGTGGAGCTGCGCAACAGGCTGGCGATGACGACGGGGCTGTCGCTGCAGCCGACGATCGTCTTCGACTACCCCTCCGCCGAAGCGCTGACCACCCATCTGCTGGCGCAGGCGACGGCAAGCGCCGGGGCGCCGAAAGCCGCGATTCGGGCCACCGCCTCGGACGAGCCGATCGCGATCGTGGGCATGGCCTGCCGCTTCCCCGGCGGAGCGGGCTCGCCCGAGGAGCTCTGGAAGCTGGTCTCCTCCGGCGGCGACGGAATCGGCTCCTTCCCCGAAGATCGCGGCTGGGAGCTCGATCGTCTCGACGATCTCGCTCCCAGCACGGGTTTCGGCGGCAAGGGCGGCTTCGTCGAGGACGCCAGCCGCTTCGACGCCGCCTTCTTCGGCATCGGCCCTCGCGAGGCGCAGGCGATGGACCCCCAGCAACGATTGCTACTGGAGGCGGCTTGGGAAACGCTCGAAAGCGCCGGCATCGACCCGAGCTCGCTGCGCGGCAGCCAGACCGGGGTCTTCGCCGGCGCCGGGCACAGCAGCTACGGCGGGGCCGAGGCCCTGCTCAGCGGTTACGGGATGACCGGATCGCTGACCAGCGTCCTCTCGGGGCGCGTCGCCTACACCCTCGGCCTGGAGGGGCCGGCGATGACCGTCGACACCGCCTGCTCCTCGTCGCTGGTCGCGATGCACCTCGCCGCGCAGGCGCTGCGTCAGGGCGAGTGCTCGCTCGCGCTTGCCGGCGGCGTTACGGTCTTCGCCACCCCGTTCCTCTTCGCCGAGTTCGGCAACCAGGGTGGGCTCTCTCCCGATGGGCGCTGCAAGGCGTTCGCCGACGCGGCCGACGGGACCGGTTTCTCGGAGGGCACGGGGATGCTGGCGCTGGAGCGCGTCTCCGACGCCGAACGCAACGGCCACCGGATCCTGGCCACGATTCGCGGCTCGGCAGTGAACCAGGACGGCGCCTCCAACGGCCTCACCGCTCCCAACGGACCATCACAGGAGCGGGTGATCCGCCAGGCGCTGGCCAACGCCCGCCTGGAGCCCAAGGACGTAGACGCGGTCGAGGCCCACGGCACCGGCACCACCCTCGGCGACCCGATCGAGGCCGGCGCCCTGCTCGCCACCTACGGCCAGGACCGCGAGCGCCCGCTGAAGCTCGGCTCGATCAAGTCCAACATCGGCCACACCCAGGCCGCAGCAGGCGTAGCCGGCGTGATCAAGATGGTGATGGCGATGCGCGAGGGCGTCCTGCCGAAGACGCTCCACCTCGACGCGCCCTCCTCCAAAGTCGACTGGTCCGCCGGAGAGATCGAGCTGCTGCAAGAGCCCGAACCCTGGGAGCCGAACGGAGGCCCGCGCCGCGCCGGCGTCTCCTCCTTCGGGATCAGCGGCACCAACGCGCACCTGATCTTGGAGGAGGCGCCTGCTCCCGCCGGGGTCGAGCGGAGCGACGAAAGAGAGCCCTTCCCGGGGCCGATTCCTCTCGCCCTCTCGGCCAAGAGCGAGCCGGCGCTGCAGGAGTCGGCGGCGCGCCTGGCCGCCCACATCGAGGCAAACCCCGAGCTCGATCCGACCGACATCGCCTACTCGCTCGCCACCACCCGAACCCCATTCGAGCAGCGGGCGGTGGCCCTCGGCGCCGACCGGGAGGAGCTGCTCGGCGGCCTGAAGGCAGTGGCGGCTGGCGGCGGCGCCGCCGCGGTCGTCCGCGGGATCGCCGCTTCGAGTCAGCGCCCGGCCTTCCTCTTCCCCGGGCAGGGCGCGCAGTGGGAGGGAATGGGCCTGGAGCTGCTGGAGTCCTCGCCTCTCTTCGCCGCCCGAATCGACGAGTGCGAGGCAGCGCTCGAGCCCCACGTGGACTGGTCGCTTCGCGAGGTCTTGGGGGACCGCAGCGGCGCCTGGATGGACCGCCTCGACATGGTTCAACCGATCCTCTTCGCGACGATGGTCTCGCTGGCAGCGCTGTGGCGGGCGCGAGGCGTCGAGCCGGCGGTCGTCATCGGCCACTCCCAAGGGGAGATCGCGGCGGCCCACGTCGCGGGGGCCCTCAGCCTCGACGACGCGGCAAGGGTGGTCGCGCTGCGCGCCAAGGCGATGGCCTCGATCGCGGGGCAGGGCGGAATGGTCTCCCTCCTCCTGCCGGCCGCGGAGGTGGAGTCGCTGCTCGAGCCCCACGGAGAGAGGATCTCCCTGGCGGCGCTGAACGGCCCCTCTTCCCAGATCGTCTCGGGAGATCCCGAGGCCCTGGAGGAACTGCTCCAGGCCTGCGAGGAGAAGGGCGTTCGCGCCAAACGGATCGCGGTCGACTACGCCGCCCACTCGGCCCAGATCGAGCCGCTGAAGCGGGAGCTGCTCGAGGCCTTCGCTCCGATCTCCCCACGCCAGGGGGAGATCCCGTTCCATTCCACCCTCACCGGCGAGAAGATCGACACCTCGCTGCTCGACGCCGAATACTGGTTCCGCAACCTGCGGGAGCCGGTGCGACTGGAGCCGGTCGTCCGTTCCCTGCTGGAGCAGGGACAACGCACCTTCGTCGAGATCGGTCCCCACCCGGTGCTCGCCCTGCCGCTGCAGGAAACCGCCGCGGGGTCGCTCGACGGAGCGCAGGCAACCGTGCTCGGCACGCTTCGCCGTGGCGACGGTGGCATCGACCGGTTCGTGCGGTCCCTGGCGGAAGCGCATGTCGCCGGCGCGTCGCCCGATTGGAGCGCCTTCTTCAAGGGTTCGGCCGCCCAGCTGGTTCCGCTGCCCACCTATCCCTTCCAGCGCGAGCGGTTCTGGCTCAGCGGCGATGCGGCTGGCCTCGCGGATCCGACGGCGATCGGTCAGGCGCCGAGCTGGCACCCGCTGCTGGGCGCCGCGATCGAGGATCCGCGGGGGGACGGCCTGACCCTGACGGGCCGTCTCTCGCTTTCCGCTCACTCCTGGCTCGCCGACCGGACGATCTTCGGGACGTCGGCTCTGCCCGGCGCCGCCTTCCTCGAGATGGCGCTGCACGCCGCGGAGCGGGTGGGAGCCGAACAGGTCGAAGAGCTCACCCTGCGGGCCCCCCTGGCCTTGCCCGAGCGCGGCGCCGTGCAGCTGCAGGTATCGGTCGCGGGCCCGGACGAAGAGGGCCAGCGCGAGATCGCCATCCACTCCCGCCCCGAGGGCGGCGGCGGCGACCCGGACGAGGCTCCGGAGTGGATCTGCAACGCGACCGGGAGGCTCGCCGCCGAGGCCCCGCTCGCGCCCGAGCCTGCGCCGGAGTGGCCGCCGGAGGGGGCGGAGACGCTCGACGTGGACTGGCTGTACGAGCGTCTCGCGGATCTCGGACTCGAGTACGGCGGGGCCTTCCACGGCCTCCGCGCCGCCTGGCGGGACGGCGAGGAAATCCTCGCCGAGGTCTCCCTCGCGGACGCCCAGCGCGACGAAGCGGGACGCTTCGCGGTCCACCCGGCGCTGCTGGAGCTGGCGCAGGCCGCGCTGGGGCTGCTCGACGACGAACAGGGCCTGTCGCTTCCCTCGGCCTGGGGTCGCGTGGTTCTGCACGCCGCCGGAGCCGAGGAGTTGCGGGTTCGCCTGCGGCGCGAGGGGGAGGAGATCTCCCTGCAGCTCAGCGATCCCGCCGGCGCGCTCGTCGCCCAGGTCGGTTCGCTGGAGACGCGACCGATCTCGCCCGACCGGCTGCGGGGCGCGGAAGATCGCCGCCACTCGCTGCTCGGCGTCGATTGGACCCGAATCGACCTCTCCGCGCCGGAGCCCTCCTCGAACGGCGCCTCCTCGACAACATTTGCGACCCTCGGCGAGTTGGCGATCCCGGGCGCCGAGCGCCACGAGAGCATCGAGGCTCTGCTCGAATCGATCGGCGGGGGAGCAGCTGCCCCAATGGCCGTGCTTTGCGAGCTCAGGGCCGGTCCCTCGGGACAGCGGGCGGAGGCGGCGCGCGCTCTCGCACAGAGCGCCCTGGAGACGGTTCAGGGTTGGCTCGCCCGAGAGGAGCTTTCGGGATCGCGTCTGGCCTTCCTCACCAGCGGCGCCGTCTCGCCCACCGGCGAGGAGACCCCCGAACTGGCCGCCGCCTCGCTCTGGGGCCTTTTGCGCTCCGCCCAGTCCGAGCACCCGGGCCGCTTTGCCCTGATCGACAGCGATCGGGCGGAGGCCTCCGACGCGCTCCTCTCGGCGGCGCTGGAGCAGGTCGAGGAGCCCCAGCTCGCGCTGCGCGCGGGCGAAGCCGCAGCTCCGCGCCTCGCCGCGGTGCCGGCACCCGACGAGCGGGTGGAGGAGCGCGGCCCCGGCTTCGATCCGGACCGAACGAGTCTGATCACGGGCGCCACCAGCGGCCTCGGCGCGCTCGTCGCCCGCCACCTCGCCGAGCAGCACGGCGCTCGCCATCTGCTGCTCGTCAGCCGCAGCGGCCCCTCGGCGGAGGGGGCGGCGAAGCTGTGCGAGGAGCTGGAAGCGCTCGGGGCCGAAGCAAGGATCGAGGCCTGCGACGTCTCCGATCGCAGTCAGCTCGAGGCGCTGATCGAGTCGATCTCCGAGGAGCATCCCCTGGGCGCCGTCGTCCACGCCGCGGGAGCGCTCGACGACGGCACGATCGAGTCGCTCGGCAGCGAGCAGCTCGAGCGGGTCTTCGCCCCCAAGGCCGACGCCGCCTGGTACCTGCACGAGCTAACCGCGGGGATGGAGCTGGAGGCCTTCGTCACCTTCTCCTCGGTCGCCGGCGTCCTCGGCGGTGCCGGCCAGGGCAACTACGCCGCCGCCAACGCCTTCCTCGACGCCCTTGCCCAGCGCCGCCACACCGAAGGGCTGCCGGCCACCTCCATCGCCTGGGGCCTTTGGGAAACGACCAGCGCGATGACGGCCGGCCTCGAGGAGGCTGACCTCAAGCGGATGGAGCGAGGAGGGATCGGCGCCCTCTCGCAGGAGCAGGGCCTCCGCCTCTTCGATCGGGCGCTCCGCTCCGATCTGGCCCTGGCGGTGGCGATCCGCACCAACTCCGCCGGGCTCAGGTCGCTTGCCTCCGTCGGCATCCTGCCGCCGTTGCTGCGGCGTCTGGTTCGCGCCCCCCGCCGCCGTGCCGCCGCCTCCGTCGCGCTGCTGGAGCGCCTCGCAACCCTCTCCTCCGAGGAGCGCGAGCAGGCGGTGCTCGACCTGGTTCGATCCCAGGTTGCCGCCGTGCTCGGGCACGAGTCGGGGGAGGCGATCGACCCCAGCCGGGCGTTCCAAGATCTTGGCTTCGACTCGCTCGCCGCGGTGGAGCTGCGCAACCGGCTCGCGATGGCGACCGCGATGGCGCTGCCGCCTACGCTCGTCTTCGACTACCCGACGGCCGAGGCCCTCGCCGCGCATCTGCTGGCCGAAGCTCTGCAGAGCGGCGGCTCGGCCCAGGTGGCGGTCAGGGCCGCCCAGTCCAGCGAGGAGCCGATCGCGATCCTCGGCATGAGCTGCCGCTACCCGGGCCGCGTCAGGAGCGCGGCTGGGCTCTGGGCGCTGGTGGCCGAAGGCCGCGACGGCATCGTCCCCTTCCCCGACGATCGAGGCTGGGCTCTGGGCGGCTCCGAGGACCTCGAAGCCAACGGCGGCTTTGCCCCGGTCGGCGGCTTCGTCGACGGCGTCGGCGACTTCGACGCGGAGTTCTTCGGCATCGGACCCCGCGAGGCGCTCGCGATGGATCCCCAGCAGCGACTGTTGCTGGAAGCGGCCTGGGAGGCGCTGGAGGACGCCGGCATCGACCCCACCTCGCTGCGCGGCAGCCCAACTGGCGTCTTTGCCGGCGCCGGCCAGAGCAGCTACGGCGGCATCGAGACGATGCTGGGCGGCTACGGGCTGACGGGCACCTCGGCGAGCGTGCTCTCGGGTCGGGTCTCCTATGTTCTCGGCCTCGAGGGCCCGGCGATGACGGTCGACACCGCCTGCTCCTCCTCGCTGGTCTCGCTGCACCTGGCGGCGCAGGCGCTGCGCCAGGGCGAGTGCTCGCTGGCGCTGGCGGGCGGGGTCGCGGTCCTTGCCACCCCCTTCGTCTTCGCCGAGTTCGGCAACCAGGGCGGGCTCTCCCAGGACGGCCGCTGCAAGCCCTTTGCCGAGGCGGCGGATGGCACCGGCTGGGCGGAGGGCGTGGGCATGCTCGCCCTGGAGCGACTCTCGGACGCCGAACGCAACGGCCACCCGATCCTGGCCACGATCCGCGGCTCGGCCGTGAACCAGGACGGCGCCTCCAACGGCCTCACCGCCCCCAACGGCCCCTCGCAGGAGCGAGTGATCCGACAGGCACTCGCCAACGCGAGGCTGGAGCCGAAGGACGTCGACGCGGTCGAGGCCCACGGCACGGGCACCACCCTCGGCGACCCGATCGAGGCCGGGGCGCTGCTCGCAACCTACGGCCAGGAGCGCGAGCGACCTTTGAAGCTCGGAGCGATCAAGTCGAACATCGGTCACTCGCAGGCGGCGGCCGGCGTCGCCGGCGTAATCAAGATGGTGATGGCGATGCGCGAGGGTGTGCTGCCGCAGACCCTCCACGTCGACGCACCCTCCTCCAAGGTCGACTGGTCCGCGGGCGAGATCGAGCTGTTGCGGGAGGCAGAGCCCTGGGAGGCGAACGGAGGACCCCGTCGGGCCGGCGTCTCGGCCTTCGGGATCAGCGGCACCAACGCGCACCTGATCCTCGAGGAGGCACCGGCGCCGGCGACGGTCGAGGCGGAGACCCCCGAAAGGGCGCCCCTCCCGACCCCGATCCCACTCGTCCTCTCGGCCAAGAGCGAGCCGGCGTTGCGGGAGTCGGCCGCCCGCCTCGCCACCCACATCGAGGAGAACCCTGGGCTCGACCCCGCAGACCTCGCCTGCTCCCTGGCCACCACCAGGAGCCACTTCGAGCGCCGAGCGGTGGCGCTCGGCGCCGAGCGCGAGGAGATGCTCGGAGCCCTGAGGGCACTGAGTCAAGGAGAAGGAGCGCCCAACCTCCTCGCCGCAACCGCGAGACCCACCAAGCTCGCCTACCTCTTCAGCGGCCAGGGCTCCCAGCGCCAGGGCATGGGCAAGCAGCTCTACGAGTCCCATCCCGCCTACGCCGCCGCCTTCGATCGGGCCTGCGAGGCGCTGGAGGCCGAGCTGAAGCTTTCCCTGAAGGAGATCGTCTTCTCCGAGGAGGAGCAGTACAGGGGGCGCCTCAACCACACCAGCCTCGCCCAGCCGGCGATCTTCGCCACCGAGGTCGCGCTGGCGAGGGCACTGGCCTCCCAGGGCCTCGAGCCCGACCTCCTCGCCGGCCACTCGATCGGGGAGATCGCCGCCGCCCACGTCGCCGGCGTGCTTTCGCTCGAAGACGCGGCGAAGCTGATCGGTGCCAGGGCGACCCTGATGGGCGCCCTGCCCGAGGGCGGTGCGATGCTTGCCGTGAGCGCCAGCGAGGCCGAAGCCGAAGCGGCGATCGAGGGCAAGGAGACCGAGATCGCGATCGCCGCGGTCAACTCGCCGAGCTCGGTCGTCCTCTCCGGGACCGCAGAGGCGATCGAGGCAGCCGGGGCCCACTTCGATCAGACAGGCGCCAAGACCAAGCGCCTCGAGGTGAGCCACGCCTTCCACTCGCCGCTGATGGAGCCGATGCTGGAGGAGTTCGCCGACGTCGCCAAGACCCTCACCTTCAACGGGCCCAAGATCCCGATCGTCTCCAACGTCTCCGGGGAGATGCTCAGTGCGGAGCGGGCGACCGACCCCGCCTACTGGGTCTCCCAGGTCCGCCAGCCGGTGCACTTCGCCCAGGCGACCGAGACCCTGAGCGAGCGGGGTGCCGCGACCTTCCTGGAGATCGGCCCGGAGCCGGTCCTGGTCTCGATGGCGCAGGAGACGTTGGAGGCCAAGGACTCCGAGGGGACCCTGATCCCGACCCTGCGCTCGGGACGCTCGGAGCCAGATGGGATCGCCAGGGCGATCGCCACGGCCCATGCAAGCGGCGCAAAGCTCGACTGGGGAACCTTCTTCAAAGGGACCGGCGCCAAGCGCATCCCGCTCCCCACCTATCCCTTCCAGCGTCAGCGGTACTGGACCTCCAGCACGATGAGCGCCCTCTCCGATCCGGCTGCGGTCGGTCAGGCGCCCACCGGGCACCCGTTGCTCGGCGCGGCCGTCGAGATCGCCGGCGAGGAGGGAGGCAACCTCCTGCTCACCGGCCGGCTCTCGCTAGCCACCCATTCGTGGCTCGCCGACCACTCGGCGATGGGCACCGTCCTGCTCCCCGGCACCGCCTTCCTCGAGCTCGCCCTGCACGCGGCGGGCCGAGCCGGGGCGGAGCAGGTCTCAGAGCTGATCCTGCAAGCGCCGCTGGTCCTGCCCGAGGCGGGCGCCCTGCAACTGCAGGTCTCGGTCGAGGCGGCGGACGAGGAGGGCCAGCGCCAGATCGCGATCCACTCTCGACCTGAGAGTGGAGAGGAGGCCCCTCCGGAATGGACCTGTCACGCCACCGGCCTGCTCAGCGATTCGCCCGTCGCCCCAGCAGCGCGCCTCACCGAGTGGCCGCCGCCGGGAGCCGAGCCGATAGAGGTCGACTCGCTCTACGAGCAACTGGCCGACGCCGGCCTCGACTACGGCCCCGCCTTCCAGGGCCTGACCGCGGCATGGCGCGACGGCGAGGAGATCCTCGCCGAGGTCTCGCTGGCCGACGCTCAACGCGAGGAAGCCCAGCGCTTCGCCATCCACCCGGCCCTGCTCGACGCGGCTCTGCACGCCGCGGCTCTCAGCGGCGACGGGGGGGCGACCGGTCTTCCCTTCTCGTGGAGCGAAGTGGGGCTCCAGGCAGGCGGGCCAAGCGAGCTGCGGGTGCGCCTCCGGCGCGAGGGGGAGGGGATCGGCCTGGAACTGGGGGACTCGAGCGGCGCGCCGATCGCCCGCGTCGGTTCCCTGCGCACCAGGGCGATCTCCGCGGAGCAGGTCCCCGGCGCGAGGCCGCAGCAAGACCCCCTGCTCGGAATCGAGTGGAGCGAGGTCGAGCTGCCGGTCCTCGATCCCTCCTCGAACGGCGCCTCCCCGACCATTGCCACGATCGGGGAGCTGGAGCTCGACGGCGTGCGGCGCTTCGAGACGATCGCCGCCCTCGCCGAGGCGATCGATTCGGGGGAGCCCGCACCGCAGGCGGTGCTGTTGCGTGCGGGGGCGGACACCTCCAGCCATCGGGCTGAGGCCGCGCGCGCCCTGGCCGAGAACGCTCTCGGTGCAGCCCAGGAATGGCTCTCGCGCGAAAGCCTCTCCGGCTGCCGGCTTGCCTTCGTCACGACCTCGGCGGTCGCGGCTGGGGACGAGGAGTGCCCCGAGCCGGTGGCCGCGTCGCTCTGGGGCCTCGTTCGCTCGGCCCAGGCCGAGCACCCAGGCCGCTTCGCCCTGATCGACGTCGACGGCTCCGAGACCTCCGACGAGGCCCTCGTCTCGGCCCTCGTCCGGTCCGAGGATTCGCAGCTCGCTCTGCGCACGGGTCGGGCGCTGGCGCCGCGGCTCACTCGTCTGACGAGTCCCTCCGATGAGGAGCAAACCCCTGCGTTCGATCCCGAGCGGACGATCCTGATCACCGGCGCCGGCAGCGGCCTCGGCGCTCTGATCGCCCGCCACCTCGAGCAAGAGCACGGCCTCGGTCATCTGCTCCTGGTCGACGACCGCGACGCCTCAGACCGCGAGCGCCTGCGGAAGCTGCTCGACTCGATCGACGTCGAGCATCCGCTCGGAGCCGTCATCCACACGGGAGGGACGCTCGACGATGGAACGGTCGAGACCCTCGACGCGGAGCAGGTCGGGCGCGTCTTCGCCCCCAAAGTGGACGCCGCCTGGCACCTGCACGAACTGACAAAGGATCTGGAGCTCCAGGCCTTCGTCACCTTCTCGTCGGTCACCGGCACCCTCGGCGCCCCCGGCCAGGCGAACTACGCGGCCGCAAACGCCTTCCTCGACGCCCTTGCCCAAGCCCGCCTGGCCGCCGGGCTGCCGGCCACCTCGATCGCCTGGGGCCTCTGGGCCGAACAGGACATGGCCCGCGCTCTGGACGAGGCGGACCTGAAGCGATTGGAGCGATCCGGCCTGCGAGCGCTCTCCGACGAGGAGGGTCTGCGGTTCCTCGATCTGGCGCTGGCGGCGGAGCCCGCGCTGGTCCTGGCCGTCCGCCCCGATGCGGCGACGCTGCGATCCCTCGCCTCGGTGGGGGTCCTGCCTCCGATCCTGAGCGGCCTGGTCCGCGGCCCGCGCCGCCGCGCCGGGTTGGCGACCGCTGCCCTGCTCGAGCACCTCGGCTCCCTCTCCGAGCAGGAGCGCGAGCGGACGATGCTCGATCTGGTTCGAGGCGAGGTGGCCGCGGTGCTCGGCCACGAGTCGGGCGAGGCGATCGATCCCGGCAAAGCCTTCCAGGACCTCGGCTTCGACTCCCTGGCTGCGGTGGAGCTGCGGAACAGGCTCGCGGCGGTAACCGGGATGTCGCTGCAGCCGACCCTTGTCTTCGACTACCCGACCGCGGAGGCCCTCGCCGCGCACCTGCTGGCCGAGCTGACCGCCGGCGGGACGACCAGGCGGGCGGTGGTCAGGGCCACGGCCTCCGACGAGCC
Organism: Solirubrobacterales bacterium; assembly: GCA_036392975.1. Lineage (GTDB taxonomy): Bacteria > Actinomycetota > Thermoleophilia > Solirubrobacterales > 70-9 > VRUE01. The sequence goes on from DASVWY010000249.1 coordinate 10,944, forward strand.
GATTGCGATCGTCGGGATCGGCTGCCGCTACCCGGGTGGAATCGCTTCCGCCGACGACCTCTGGGAGCTGGTTGCAGCGGGCGGCGACGGCATCGTCGAGTTCCCGGCCGACCGCGGTTGGAACATGGGCGCCGAGGACGGCGACGGCGGGGCCGGCTTCGCACCGGAAGGAGGCTTCATCGACGTCGCCGGCTTCGACGCCCCCTTCTTCGGCATCAGCCCCCGCGAGGCACTTGCCACCGACCCACAACAGAGGCTTTTGCTGGAAGCCAGCTGGGAGGCCCTCGAAGACGCCGGCATCGACCCCGAGGCTCTGCGCGGCAGCCAGACCGGCGTCTTCGCCGGTGGGCTGCACAGCGGCTACGGCGGGCTCGAAGCCGCGCTGGCCGGATTCGGGCTGACCTCCGGCACGGTGAGCGCCCTCTCCGGGCGCATCTCCTACACCCTCGGCCTCGAGGGTCCCGCGATCAGCGTCGACACCGCCTGCTCCTCCTCTCTCGTCGCCCTCCACCTCGCCTCTCAGGCGCTGCGCGCAGGCGAGTGCTCGCTGGCCCTCGCCGGCGGCGTCACGGTTCTCGCCACGCCCCTCGTTCTGCTCGAGTTCAGCCGCCAAAGCGTCCTCGCCGCCGACGGGCGCTGCAAGTCCTTCGCCGAGGCCGCCGACGGCACCAGTTGGGCCGAGGGAGTCGGCATCCTCGCCCTCGAACGCCTCTCGGATGCCGAGCGAGGCGAGCGCCCGATCCTGGGCATCATCCGTGGCTCGGCCGTCAACCAGGACGGCGCCTCAAACGGGATGACGGCCCCCAACGGTCCCTCCCAGGAGCGGGTGATTCGCCAAGCCCTGGCCAACGCCCGCCTGGAGCCCAGGGACGTCGACGCGGTCGAGGCGCACGGCACCGGCACCACCCTCGGCGACCCGATCGAGGCCGGAGCCCTGCTCGCCACCTACGGTCAGGAAAGGGACCAGCCGCTGAGGCTGGGCTCGATCAAGTCCAACATCGGTCACGCTCAAGCGGCGGCCGGAGTCGCCGGCGTGATCAAGATGGTGATGGCGATGCGCGAGGGCGTCCTGCCAAAGACCCTCCACCTCGACGCTCCCTCCTCCAAAGTCGATTGGTCGGCCGGCGAGATCGAGCTGCTGGGAGAGCAGCAGCCCTGGGAGCCGAACGGTGGACCGCGACGGGCCGGTATCTCCGCCTTCGGCGCCACCGGGACCAACGCGCACCTGATCCTCGAGGAGGCGCCGGTTGCCCTCGAGTCGGGCGCGGACGGAGAGGGGAGGGGGCGCGGTCGGGGCGAGCGACAACCGCTGCCCTCGCCGCTTCCACTGGTCCTCTCGGCTAAGTCCGAGCCCGCCCTGCGCGAGGCCGCGGCCCGGCTCCGTTCTAGGCTCGGGGAGACCCCCGACCTCGACCCGACCGACCTCGCCTACTCGCTCGCCACCACCCGATCCACCTTCGCGCATCGAGCGGTAGCGCTCGGCGGCAGCCGCGAGCAGTTGCTCGACGCCCTGACGGCCGTGGCCGATGGCCTCGACGCCGCCGGGATCGCGCGCGGCCGTGCCGCGAGGAGCCAGGCCCCGGCTTTCCTCTTCCCGGGGCAGGGCTCGCAGTGGCGGCAAATGGCGCTGGGGCTGCGCGAGGCCTGCCCTCTCTTCGGCCGCTACCTGGACGAGTGCGAGGCGGCTCTCGAGCCGCACGTCGACTGGTCCCTGCGCGAGATCCTCGCCGACCCCGACGGAGCCTGGTTGGACCGCCTCGACGTCGTGCAACCAGCCCTCTTCGCGACGATGATTTCGCTTGCCAAGCTCTGGCGCGCCTGCGGCGTCGAGCCGGCGGTCGTGGTCGGCCACTCGCAGGGTGAGATCGCCGCCGCCCACGTCGCCGGCGGCCTCGGCCTCGACGACGCCGCCCGCGTCGTCGCCCTGCGCGCGAGGGCGATGGCGAAGCTGGCGGGGGAGGGCGGGATGGTCTCGCTGCTGTTGCCGCCGGACCGAGTCCAGTCCCTCACGGAGCCCTACGGCGAGCGGATCTCCATCGCCGCTCTCAACGGGCCGGCCTCCGTGGTGGTCTCGGGTGAGCCGGCAGCCCTCGACGACCTCCTCGTGGCTTGCGAGGCGGGGGAGATGCGCGCGCAGCGGGTCGCCGTCGACTACGCCGCCCACTCGGTGCAGATAGAGGCCTTGAAGGACGAGCTGCTGGAGGCATTCGCGCCGATCTCCCCGCGGTCGGGCGAGATCCCGATGCACTCCACGCTCACCGGTGAGCTGCTCGACACCTCCGAGCTCGACGCCGGGTACTGGTACCGCAACCTGCGGGAGACCGTCCGCCTCGAACCGGCGATTCGCTCGCTGCTGCAGCAAGGGCAGCGCACCTTCCTCGAGATCGGGCCCCACCCGGTGCTGGCGCTGCCGGTCCAGGAAACCGCCGAAGCCACGCTCGACGGCAACAAGCAGGCGACGGTCCTGGGGACCCTGCGCCGCGACGAGGGAGGCCCGGAGCGCTTCATGCTCTCCTTCGCCGAAGCTCAAGCGGTCGGCGTCGCCGTCGATTGGAGCGCCTTCTTCAAAGGCAGTGGCGCCAAGCGGGTTCCCCTGCCCACCTACCCCTTCCAGCGCGAGCGCTTCTGGCTCTCGGGCATGGGGGGAATCTCGGACCCGAGCGCTGTCGGACAAACCCCGACCGGGCACCCGGTGTTGGGCGCCGCCGTGGAGCTGGCCGGAGAGGGTGGGGAGGGCCTCCTGCTCACCGGTCGCCTCTCCCGCGAAACCCACCCGTGGTTGGCCGATCGAGCTGTATTCGGGACAGTGTTGGTGCCCGGCTCCGTCTTCCTCGAGTTGGCGCTGCACGCGGCGGCGCGCAGCGGCTGCGCGGGATTGGAGGAGCTGACCCTGCGAGAGCCGCTGGTCCTCCCCGAGCGGGGGGCGGTGCAACTGCAGGTATCGGTCGATGGCGACTCCGAGAACGGAGAGCGCCGGATCTCGATCCACTCTCGCCTCGAGGGCGGGGGAGACGAGGTCGCGGACGGTCGCGGCTGGATCTGCCACGCCGTGGGGCGGCTCGGCGTCGAGGCCCCTCCCGCCCCCGATGCCCTTCCCGAGCGGCCTCCAGAGGGCGCCGAGCCGCTCGACGTCGATCTGCTCTACGACCGTCTCGCCGACCTCGGCCTCGAGTACGGCGCGGCCTTCCAGGGCCTCGCCGCCGCCTGGCGGGAAGGCGAGGAGATCGTCGTCGAAGTCTCTTTGGCGGAGCCCCAGCGCGAGGAGGCCGAGCGCTTCGTCATCCATCCGGTCCTGCTCGACGCCGCGCTTCATGCGGCGACCTTGAGCGCCGTGGATCCCGCGCCGGGAGATGAGCGGGAGGCTCCGGTCGCCCCATCCGCATGGCACGGCGTGCGCCTGTATGGCGCCGGAGCCTCGGCGATACGTCTCAAGCTTGGGGTCGATGCTGAGGGCGCGCGCACGGTACTTGCCGTCGATCGGAGCGGCGCGCCGCTCCTGCAAGTCGAATCGGTCGTCGCCCAGGCGGTCGACCGAGATCGGCGACAGGCCGATGCCTTTCTCCACAGCCGCTCGCTCTACCGCCGTGAGTGGGTCGCCCATTCGTTGCCACCGGCCGACACCTCTGGGGTGCGTCTGGCGGTCCTCGGCGGAGTCGAAATCGATGAGCTCGAGGTCGATCGGTACGCCGACCTGCCGGCGCTCCTCGACGCAATCGAGAAGGACGCCGCCGTCGCTCCGGATGCGGTCCTCGTCGAAGCTTGCGCGGAGGATGGCGAGCGCAGTCAGCCCGAGCGGGCACGGCTCACGGCCGAGCAGGTCCTGGTCCTGGTGAAGGCCTGGATCGGCGAGGGCCGCCTCGAGCGC
>DASVWY010000250.1:0-6623 GCA_036392975.1 Solirubrobacterales bacterium
GGAGGAGAAGCAGGCTCCGGCCCCCGCCCCGGCGGCGGCCAGGAAGGACTCGGCGACCGCGAAGGGCGAGACGGAGATGCAGGAGCTGACGCGGCTGCAGCAGACGGTCGCGCGGCGGATGGCGGAGTCGAAGGCGACCGCTCCCGAGTTCGTGATCCAGGCCGACGTCGACATGGAGGAGGCGGTCGAGCTCCGCAAGCAGCTCAAGGCCGCCGCCGGCGACCGGCCCGCGCCGTCGTTCAACGACCTGATCGTCAAGGCGGCCGCGCTCGCGCTGACCGAGTTCCCGCGCGCGAACGGCTCCTACCGCGACGCGAAGTTCGAGCTCTATCCGCGCGTCAACGTCGGCGTCGCCGTCGCCGCCCGCGACGCTCTGGTCGTGCCGACCATCTTCGACGCCGACCGCAAGGGCCTGCGGCAGATCGCCTCGGATTCGCGGGCGGCGGCCCAGCGGGTCCGCGACGGCTCGATTACGCCGCCGGAGCTCTCCGGCGCCACCTTCACCGTCTCCAACCTCGGCATGTACGGGATCGTCGGCTTCTCCGCCGTGATCAACCCACCCCAGGCGGCGATCCTCGCGGTGGGCACGATCGAGGAGCGCCCGGTGGTCCGCGACGGCGAGATCGCCACCGCCCACCTGATGCAGGTCGACCTCGCCTGCGATCACCGCATCCTCTACGGCGCCCCCGCCGCCGAGTTCCTAGCCCGCATCCGCACCCTCCTCGAAGAGCCGCTTTCTCTAGCGCTATAGGAAGGCGGATGCTTTTTACGCCCTATAGGGGGTAAAAAGCATCCCTAATTCGAGGGCGCCCTCTCTCAGCAGGTCTTCTTTGCGCCCGTTACTGCGTTCCAAGCCCGGCCGACCGAGAAGTCGGCGGCGACGCGGAAGACTCCGGGGCGGCTGGCGCGGGCGAGGGTCCAGTCGCCGCGGCGCAGGAGGCAGCCGTTGCCGCGGGCGATCGACCAGTAGGGCGTGAAGGCGACCCGGACCAGGAACTCGCCGGGGCGGGTCACCTGCAGGGCGAAGCCGTCGTGGCCGACCCAACGCACCGTCGCCTCGCCGGCGGCGAGCGGCTGCACCAGCGGCGCCGGATTGCGAACCTGGTAGACGCGCCAGTGGGCGCTGCGCCAGCGCGGCACCAGGTAGGGCGGCTCGTGCAGGATCAGCCGTCGCTCCGCGGCCGAGGAGTAGTCCAGCGGCGCGTCGGGAAGGGCGACGAAACCGACCGCGTTGTCGCGCAGCCAGGCGCTGTAGGAGCGGTGGTTGAGATGGCCGTTCTCGGCGTAGAAGATGTCCTCGCGGGTCGTGTCGAGCTGTCGCAGCCAGCCGCGGGCCAGGTCGACCTGGGGCGCGAGGTAGGCCGACTCCCAGTGGTTGGCAGTCGGCGGCACCTCGACCCGGACTCCGTCGCCGCCGTGGGCCCGCAGCCACCGCTGCAACGGTTCGAAGTAGGCCGCCGCGGTCGAGGGGTCGCCGACGCTGCGGGCGATCTGGCTGACGCTGGCGGTCACCTGCCAGTAGAGGCTGCCGGCGATGAACAGCGCCAGGAACCAAATCGGCACCTGCGGCCGGCGCGCCAGCAGCGCCGCCGCCAGCACTGGGCCGCCGAAGAGGGCGCCGAGGCGGACCGCGTTGCCGCCCATCGCGTTTGGAACCAGCCAGATCGCCGTCGCCGCCAGCAGGTAGGCGAGGAGGATGCGGCGCAGCTGCCGCTCCTCGCCGGCGAGGTTGCGCGTGAGGTAGAGCGCCGAGCCGCACCAGAGTGGGATCGCGATGTACGAGGAGAAGGCGAAGGGGAACTCGCCGGCGCCGGGGAAGACGAGGTTGGGGATCAGCGTTAGGGCGAGGGCGAGGGCGGCGGCCCAGATGGCCGCGAGGGACACGGTTCGCTCTGGGGCGCGGGCGAGGGACACGGTTCGCTCTGGCCCGCGGGTCCTGTCGCGGCGGCCCTCCCCCATGTGCTCGGACGCCTTCGGCGCCCTCCGCCATGGGGGACCCCCGCCACCGCGCCACCCGCGGGAGAAGCGGTTGAGGCTTATCGCCGGCCCCCAGACGCCGGCCAGCAGTACGCCCGCGAGGAAGACAGCTGCCACCGGGCTCGATAGGGCGCAAGCCGCCGCGGAGAGCAAAGCCGCACCTCGCCAGTTCAGCTGGAGAGCCCGCAGTGCCGACAGGCCGAAGGCGACGCCCAGGGCGAAGGTGAGCTGGCCGTCGGCCAGGAGGGTGACGACGCCGGCGCCGAACCAGAGGGTCGCCGGACGGGCCGCCTCGCCCCAGCGATCGCGCACGAGACGATCGAAGAGGTAGGCGGAGGCGACCACGGCGAGGGTGCCGACCAGGCGCGGGCCGAGCAGCGCCGCCAGCGGTGGGAAGAGGACGCTGTAGGTGAGCGTGTAATGGCCGCCGTACCAGCTGCCGTTCCAGATGCCGAGGCCGCCGCGCTGGAACAGCTCGGTGCGGAAGACCTGCGCGGCGAGATCGCCGACCGGGGGGTTCCAGGCGAGCATCGCGGCAGCGAGCGCGGCGCAGAGCGCCACGGCTGGGAGCCAGTCGGGTCGGAGCGTCTTTCCTTGGACCATGGCGGGGGGCGCCAAGGATAGAGCGGCGCCGTGCAACGATTTCAAGCGTGAGCGCGGAAATCCTCGTCGTGCGCTGCGGGCTCGTGCCCTACGAGGAGGCGCGCGTCGCCCAACGCCGGCTGGTCGAGGCGCGGCAGGAGGGCGAGGTCCCGGACGTGCTGCTGCTGCTCGAGCACCCGCCCGTCTACACGCGGGGCCGGCGCTCGACCGCCGAGGAGCTGCCGATGGCGGTCGAGTGGTACGAAGCGCAGGGGATCGAAGTCCACGACACCGACCGCGGCGGGCGCGTCACCTACCACGGGCCGGGCCAGCTGGTCGCCTACCCGATCGTCTCGCTGAAGCCCTACGGCGACGACGTCCACGAGTACGTGCGACGGCTGGAGCGGGTGGCGATCTCCTCGCTGGCCGTGCACGGGGTCGAGGCCGGGACGATTAAGGGCCTGACCGGCGTCTGGACGAAGGGGACGGCGCCCGGCTCCGGGGGTGCGGCGGGGGAGGCGCGGAAGATCGCCTCGATCGGCGTCCACGTCAGCCGCGGCGTCACCACCCACGGCATCGCGATCAACGTCAACAACGACCTGCAGCCGTTCGAGTGGGTGGTGCCCTGTGGGATCGAGGGCTGCCGGGTCACCTCGCTCGGCCGCGAGCTGGGCGCCGAGCAGGACCTCGACGCCTTCGCGGACACGGTCGTCGGCCGCTTCGCCGAGGTCTACGACCGGACGCCGGTCGCGACCGCCCCCGCCAAGCTGGGACTCGACAGCGCTAGGCTCGGCGTCGCATGAGCGAGGTCCACACCGAGAGGGGCGCGCCGAGCGCCGAACGCCTTCACGTCACCCGTTCGCGTGCCAAGCCCGGCGGAACGGACGCCGCCTCGGAGGGCGCCGTCCCCTTCCGGCGCGCCCGCAAGCCGCCCTGGCTGAAGGTGCCGGCGCCGGGCGGCCCGACCTACCGGCGGCTGAAGGCGGAGATCGGCGGCGAGGGGCTGCACACGGTCTGCGAGGAGGCCAACTGCCCCAACGTCGGCGAGTGCTGGGAGCGCGGCACGGCGACCTTCATGATTCTCGGCGACGTCTGCACCCGCCGTTGCGGCTTCTGCAACGTGAAGACGGGGGTGCCGAGCTGGAACGACCCGCTGGAGCCGCTGCGGGTCGCCAACCAGGTGAAGCGGATGGGGCTGCGGCACGCGGTGGTCACCTCGGTCGACCGCGACGACCTGCCCGACTACGGGGCGAGCGCCTTCGTCGGCACGATCCGCTCGATCCGGATGCAGGCGCCTGGCTGCAAGGTCGAGGTCCTGACGCCCGACTTCCGCGGCCAGGAGATGCCGCTCGCCAAGGTGATCCACGAGCGACCCGACGTCTTCAACCACAACGTCGAGACGGTGCCGCGTCTGTACCCGAAGGCGCGGCGCGGCTCCAGGTTCCTGCGCTCGGCGCGGGTGCTGCGGATGGCAAAGGAGATGGGCGGCGCCGAGGTCGTCACCAAGTCGGGGCTGATGGTCGGCCTCGGCGAGTCCTTCGAGGAGATGGTGGACGCCTTCGGCATCCTCCGCGAGCACCGGGTCCAGGTGCTGACGGTGGGTCAATATCTACGCCCGACCGAGAACCATTTGCCGGTTGAGCGCTACTGGCACCCGGAGGAGTTCGAGGCGCTGGAGAAGGCCGCCTACGAGCTCGGCTTCGAATCGGTCGCCTCCGGGCCGCTGGTCCGCTCCAGCTACCACGCCGACCAGAACCTGCCGGAGCCGGCACTCAGCGCCTAAAACCGGTGACGATCCGGTGACGCCGGCTGGTCACCATGCGCACATGGAGCTTGACCCCTCCCGGCGCACCGGAGTGATGATCGTGCGCGCGTGGCGGGAGCCCGAGCATCCCCGGCCTTTGCGGGCGCGCCTCATCAGCACCTTCGACGTCGTCTCGGCCAAAGCGGACGTCGAGATGGCGAAGAGCGTCGACGAGGTCTGCGACGCGGTCCGGACCTGGCTCGAGGAGATCCTGCGCGAGCAGTGACGCACTCGTGACGGCGAGGTGACGCGGGGCGCCGAGGCTGCGCCGGTGGCGAGCTACGCGGGCATGGCGGCAACGAGCGAGGCGATCGTCTCGCTGCTCGAGCGCGCCCTGCCGGGCAGCGAGTTCGCCGGCGCTCCCGTGCGGCTCTACCGCTCCGGCGACTTCGCCGCGCCGATGAACGAGGGCGTCTCCCTCTACCTCCACCGGATCGACCTCAACACCTCGCGGCGGAACGCGCCCTGGCGGCTGGGGGACGACGGCAGGCGTTACCGGGCGGCGCTGCCGCTCGACCTCCACTACCTCCTGACCGCCTGGGGGAGCGACCCCGTCAAGCAGCAGCGGCTGCTCGGCTGGGCGACGCGGGTCCTGCACGACACGCCGGTCATTCCCGCGGGGCTGCTCAACCACGCCGGCCCGGAAGCGGGGACCTTCGGCTCCGACGAGCAGATCGAGCTGGTCTGGGAGGCGCTGCCGCACGCCGACCTCTCCGAGATCTGGGACGTCGCGAAGGCGAACCGGCAACCGTCCGCGACCTATCTGGCGCGGAGCGTCGAGATCGAGTCGAAGATCCTCCTCGAGGAGGCGACGGAGGTCCAGGTGCGGGACCTGGGCTTCGGCCAGGAGTTCGACCGGGTCGGCGAGGGGGCGCCTCGATGAGCGGCAGCGTCGCCGTCAGCGAGCGCGTCACCCGGGTGACCCCGTTCGGCGCCCGCTTCTGGGACGTCGCCGCGGGGCAGGCGGTGGTCGAGGGGCTGAGGGTCCTGCACCGCGACCCCGCGGGGAGGACGATGGCGGCGATCCCGAACCGGGCCGGCGTCTGGCAGCTGCGCGGCGTCCCCGGCCTGCGGGAGGTCGAGTACGGCGCCGGCGACGAGGCCTACTGGGACGGCAACCCGCCGCGCCCGACGGGGACGATCGAGGTCGTGGACCCGGCCGGTCGTTTCGTGCCGGTGAGCTTCGTGGCCAGCCTGCCGGCGCGCGGCGTGCTCACCGACCCCTGCTCGCCCGCCGCCGCATCCACGCCCGGCGTGCCGCTCTTCCCGGCTCCCGCCCGCCCGCTCCCGCCGGGCCTGGCCGCGATCCGCGCTGAGCTGGAGGACCGCGACTCGGGCGAGCCGGCCGCGTTCGCCCTGCTCGAGGCGGAGGTCGAGGCGCCGGGAGCCCCCCCGGTGCGGGCCCGCGGAATCGCCGACCGCCGCGGCCAGGTCGTCGTTGCCCTCCCCTACCCGGAGCCGGCGGCGGACGACGGCGCGCGACCGCTCTCCGCGCTGACCTGGACCGCGCGCCTGCGCCTCCTCTACCGGCCCCCGGGCGCCGGGGAGCGAGCCGATGACCTCTGCCGGATCCTGCGCCAGGCCGAGGGCCGACTGCTGAGCTCCGCTCCGCCGTCGGTCCCGGTGAACCAGACGACGGTCGCCTTCGGCCGCGAGAGCGTCGTTCGAGCCAACGGTGGCTCGAAGCTGCTCGCCGCCGCGGAACCCCCACCATGAGGAGTGAGCGATGCCCGAGTACCTAGCCCCCGGTGTCTACGTCGAGGAGGTCTCCTACCGCAGCAAGTCGATCGAGGGGGTGAGCACGACCACCACCGGCTTCGTCGGCCCGACCCGGTACGGCCCGATCGAGGGCGAGCCGGAGCTGGTAACCAGCCTCGGCGAGTTCGAACGCATCTACGGTGACGGCCACCAGCTCGAGTTCGAACCGACCAAAGACAAGCTCGAATCCCTCCGCAACTACGTTTGGCACGCCGTCCGGTCCTTCTTCGACCAGGGCGGCAAGCGTCTCTACGTGCAGCGTGTGTTCAACCCCGTGGCGTCGGAAGAGGAGGACAAGGAGGAGGCGGCGAAAGAGGAAGAAGCGAGGTCGTTTTCCTCAAAGATGCTCGGCAAGGGGCCGGCCCCCGCAACCGCCGAGGATCCGCAGCCGGAGGACCTGGCCGTTGTCGTGCGCGCCCGCTTCCCGGGCCAGGCGGGGCGTCGCCGCGTCCGCCTCACGCTCGCCCTCGGCCAGAACCTGCTCAGCGGCGAGGACAAGCTG
>DASVWY010000251.1:0-3461 GCA_036392975.1 Solirubrobacterales bacterium
GAGCAGCAATCTGCCCGGGCGAAAAATCCAGCGCCCGCCCGGACACCCCCTCCCCGTGACAGGACCTGCGCGCCGGTACCTCTAGGAATCGCCGTCAGTTGAGTCCGAGCCGTCGGCCTCTGGCGGTGAATCCTCGCCGGAGCCGCCCTCGTCCTTCTTCGCCCCGACGCCAACCTTCTCCGGCTCCTTCGCCTTCTTGACCGGCTTCTTCGGCGCGACGATGCGGAGCTTCAACGGCCGGTCGTCCTCGTCGCCGGCGGCGTCGCGCTCGACGACAACGGTCGACCCCGGCGCCATCTCGCCCTGGCGCAGCACCTCGTCGGCGAGGGGGTCCTCGATGTAGCGCTGGATCGCGCGGCGCAGCGGCCGGGCGCCCATCGAGGGATCCCAGCCTTTGTCGACCAGGAGGTCCTTGGTCTCGTCGGTCAGCTCCAGCTGCAGCTCGTGCTCGGCCACCTGGACGCGGACGCGGTTGATCATCAGATCGACGATCTCCTTCACCTCGTCCTTGGCGAGCTTGTGGAAGACGATCACCTCGTCGATCCGGTTGAGGAACTCGGGCCGGAAGACTTTTTTCAGATCGCTCATGATCCGGTTCTTCATGTCGCCGTAGGACATGCCCGTCTCGTCGGCGACCGTGAAGCCGATCGAGGTGTTCTTGGCGATCTCCGAGGCGCCGATGTTCGAGGTCATGATCACGATCGCGTTGCGGAAGTCGACCGTGCGCCCCTGGGCGTCCGTCAGCCGCCCGTCCTCGAGGATTTGCAGGAGGATGTTGAAGACGTCGGGGTGGGCCTTCTCGATCTCGTCGAGCAGCAGCACGCTGTAAGGCTTGCGCCGCACGGCCTCGGTCAGCTGACCGCCCTCGTCGTAGCCGATGTAGCCCGGCGGCGAACCGACCAGGCGGCTGACCGCGTGCTTCTCCATGTACTCGGACATGTCGATCCGCACCAGCGCCTCCTCGTCGCCGAAGAGGAACTCGGCGAGGGTGCGCGCCAGCTCGGTCTTGCCGACCCCGGAGGGGCCGAGGAAGATGAACGAGCCGGCCGGGCGCTTGGGGTCCTTGATCCCGGCGCGGGAGCGGCGGATCGCCTTGGAGACGGCGGTGATCGCGACCTCCTGGCCGATCACCCGCTTGTGCAGCTCCTCCTCCATCCGGATCAGCTTCTTGGTCTCGGCCTCGGTCAGTTTGAAGACCGGGATCCCGGTCCACATCGAGACGATGTCGGCGATCTCCTCTTCGCCGACGTCGGGCCGCTCGGCGCTGTCGCCCTCCGACCACTCGTCTTCGAGCTGGCGCTTGCGGGTCGTCAGCTGGCGCTCGGTGTCGCGCAGGTTGGCCGCTTTCTCGAACTCCTGCGCCTCGATCGCGGCCTCCTTTTCGCGCCGCGTCTTTTCCACTTCCTCCTCGAGGTCGCGGTAGACCGGCGGCGCGCTCATCGACTTGATCCGCATCCGCGAGGCGGCCTCGTCGATCAGGTCGATCGCCTTGTCGGGCAGGAAGCGGTCGGAGATGTAGCGGTCGGCCAGCTCCGCGGCGGCAGCCAGCGCGTCATTGGTGATGTTGACCCGGTGGTGCTGCTCGTAGCGCTCGCGCAGCCCCTCGAGGATCTTGACCGTGTCCTCGACCGAGGGCTGGTCGACTTTGATCTGGGCGAAGCGGCGCTCCAGCGCCGAGTCGCGCTCCAGGTATTTGCGGTACTCGTCGAGCGTCGTCGCGCCGATCGTCTGCAGCTCGCCGCGGGCGAGCGCCGGCTTGAGGATCGAGGCGGCGTCGATCGCGCCCTCGGCGGCGCCGGCGCCGACCAGGTTGTGGAGCTCGTCGATGAAGAGGATGATGTCGCCGCGCTGGGTGATCTCTTTCATCACCTTCTTCAGGCGCTCCTCGAACTCGCCGCGGTACTTGGAGCCGGCGACCAGCGCCGCCAGGTCAAGCGTGTAGATCTGCTTGTTCTTCAGCAGTTCCGGCACCTCGCCTTTGTTGATCCGCGCCGCCAGGCCCTCGACCACGGCCGTCTTGCCGACTCCGGGCTCGCCCAGCAGCACCGGGTTGTTCTTGGTGCGGCGGGAGAGGATCTGCATGATCCGCTCGATCTCGGTTTCGCGACCGATCACCGGGTCGAGCTTGCCCTCCTCGGCGAGCTTGGTCAGGTTGCGCCCGAACTGATCGAGCAGTTTCGAAGATTTCTTGCCGCTGCCCTCGCCCTGGGCGCCGCCACCGCCTCCCTGGCGGCGGCCACCCGGTCCCGACAACATGCGGATCACCTCGTTGCGGATCTTGTCCGAGTCGGCGTCGAAGTCGAGCAGGATGCGCGCCGCGACACCCTCGTTCTCTCGCACCAGGCCGAGCAGGATGTGCTCGGTGCCGATGTAGTTGTGGCCGAGCGACAGCGCCTCCCGAAGGGCGAGCTCGAGCACCTTCTTGGCGCGCGGCGTGAATGGGATCTGGCCGGAGGTGACCTCCTCGCCGGAGCCGACGATCCGCACCACCTGGGAGCGGACCCGCTCGGTGGTGATGTCGAGCGACTCGAGCACGCGGGCGGCCAGGCCCTCCTCCTCGCGCAGCAGGCCGAGCAGGATGTGCTCGGTCCCGATGTAGTTGTGTTTGAGCGTCCGGGCCTCTTCCTGGGCCAGGACCACGACCTGCCGGGCGCGCTCAGTGAATCTCTCGAACAAAGGGCTTCCTCTTCCTCAACCTCTCACTTGATCGAAACGCAGTTGGTGGCCGGAAGTACCGCAGACGCCCGTCGAATGCCGGGAGGCGTCCATGTCTCTTGCAGAGGATACCGAGACCGGCCAACCGGCCTTCGGCCCCGGATTGCCGCTGATAGCGGGTTTTCGGGCTCCATTTCGGGGCTTTACCCAGCCCGCCGCGGCGGTATTCAGGAACGCATAGCGGGGAAAAGGACGACTTCCCGCAGGCTGCGGGCCCCGCTGAGGATCATCGCCAGGCGGTCGATGCCGAGCCCGACGCCGCCGGTCGGCGGCATCCCGTGTTCGAGCGCCTCGACGAACAACTCGTCGTAGGGCTGCGCCTCCTCGTCGCCCCGGGCCAGCTCCGCCGCCTGCTGCTCGAAGCGGCGCCGCTGCTCGTCGGGGTCGTTGAGCTCGCTGAAGGAGTTGGCGATCTCGATGCCGCCGACGAAGGCCTCCCAACGCTCGACCACCCCCTCCTCGGAGCGGTGCGCCTTGGCGAAGGGCGACAGCTCTACGGGGTAGTCGAGGAGGAAAGTCGGCTGCACCAGCTCCGGCTCGACCGACTTCGAGACAAGGCCGTCGACCAGCTTCCCCCAGCCCTCGGCCGGGTCGGGGTCGGTGCCCATCGCCTCGGCCAGCGCCTCCCGGGTCGGATGCTCGGCGATGTCGATCCCGCTCCGCTCGCGGATCGCCTCGCGCAGGGTCAGGCGCTTCCAAGGCGGTGCCAGGTCGATCTCGACGCCGTCGCGCTCCACCTTCGTCGT
>DASVWY010000252.1:0-10826 GCA_036392975.1 Solirubrobacterales bacterium
GCTCTCCGTCCAGGCGCCCCTCGCCGCGGAAGAGGGCGATGCCGCGCACCCCGAGCCAGGGGAGCTGACTGGAATCGTCGCAATCGTGGATCACCTCGTCGCGTCGCTCCAGCACTCGCCCGGGGTCAAGCCCGCCGCCGACCGCCTCGGCGACCCCGGGCACGCGCCGCGCCTCGGCCAGCAGCTCGCCCGGGCGCAGCAGCGCCTTCGAGGGCATGCAGGCGTAGTAGGAGCACTCGCCGCCGACCAGGTGCTGCTCGACGATCGCGACGTCGAGCCCGCCTTCGGCCAGCCGCCCCGCGCAGACCTCGCCCGGCGCGCCGGCGCCGATCACGATCGCGTCGAATTCGCGCTGCGCCATTCGAGAATCCATACCCGACCACGTACAATCGGTGCACATAGCACGGGGGCGACAGGCTTCGACGTGGTCGATCCGTGCGAAAGGTTGCAGGTCGAGGTTGCCGGAGGCCTCGTAAAACACCGGCACCAACCAATACGTGCGGACCATGAGTTCGCCCTCGCTGCTTAGTTAGATCTAAGTGAGTGAGAGTCGGCCCTCTCCCGCCCGCGGAGGGGGGCACCGGCTTCAACAGCGGGCTTACCCGGGCGGATCGCCCCGTCCACCAGGGGAAATCAAAGAGGGCTTTATCTCCCGCAGTGCCCGCCGGCGCGGACCCCGGGAGACGAGAATCAAGCGCCGGCTAAACCTGTAGAGACCTTCGCGCTACGGCCTCGGACGCCGGTTCGATTCCGGCCGCCTCCATCTCCTTGCGGTGCCGTTCAGCTTGCCGCTCGGCACGATCGTACAGCCGCAGGAACAAGGCCGGTCCGCCGAAGAGAATGATGGCCAGGACCCAGGCGGGAGCGTCGAAGACGAAGACGGCGACCAGAAGGAGTGCCGCTATCGCCTTGCCGAAGTACCCTGCTACCCGGAGCGGCTCGCCGACAAAAGATTTCATCATGCCAGGCCCATGATAACGACGGCCGCGATTGCCGGCAGCGAAAACAGCCTGAAGCCGAGGGCGATTCCCTCGTTGACCTGGTGAGCCATGACGGCCGGAGCTTGTCCTCGCGCAAGCGCTCTCTCCGCGAAGAAGCCGCTAATGCACGCCATCCCGCCACCGAGCACGGAGAAGCCGGCGATCGCCGCTTCCAGGAGCTCGCGAATGCCTGCTGCGTCGAGGGCGATCACGCCTGCACCGTAGGGGCCGCCCTCGCACGCGTGGCGCGTCGAACCGAAAAAATTGGAAACGACTTCATCGCAACTCTCGCCGAAGTTGTCGGCGCGGGCCACAATGGGGCCGATGGCGATTGCGACCGCGAAAACCCTCGATGTCCATATGGGGGGCGAGCTGCTCTTCGCCGACGTCTCCTTCAAGCTCGAGCTGGGCGAACGGATGACGCTCTCCGGCCGCAACGGCGCCGGCAAGTCGACCCTGCTGCGCGTGCTCGCGGGTGAGCTCGCGCCGGACTCGGGCAGCGTCGCGTTGCGCAAGGGCGCCCGGGTCGCCCTGCACGACCAGCGGCCGCCGCTGGGGACAGGGGTCTCGCTCGGCGAGTACGTCTTCTCCGGCCGCACCGACATGCTCGAGACCGAGGTCGAGCTGGAGCGGCTGGAGGTGGCGATGGGGGCGGGCGATCCGGGCGAGGAGACGCTGCGCGCCTACGCCGCCGCCCAGCAGCGATTCGACCACGGCGGCGGCTACCGCTGGCGCGACGGGGTGCTCGCCGTCCTGCGCGGCCTCGGCTTCGACGGCGCCGAGGCGGAGCGGCCGCTCTCGACCTTCTCCGGCGGCGAGCTGACCCGCGCCTCGCTGGCGCGGGCGCTGGCCAGCCGTCCCGACCTGCTGTTGCTCGACGAGCCGACCAATCATCTCGACATCCCGGCCCTGGAGTGGCTTGAGACCTACCTGCGGGAACTGGATGCCGCGGTCGTCCTCGTCGCTCACGACCGCTGGTTCCTGGAGGCGGTCGGCACCTCGGTGCTGGAGCTGGAGGCGCGGCGGGCGCGCTTCTTCGCCGGCCCCTGGCACGCTTGGCGCAAGGAACAGGCGGCGCGCGAGATCGCCCGCGGCAAAGCGGTCGAGCGCCAGCAGGCTGAGATCGCCCGGATGGAGCGCTTCGTCGAGCGCTTCCGCTACAAGGCGACCAAGGCGCGGCAGGCGCAGGAGCGGCTGAAGCGGATCGAGAAGCTGCAGCGGGACGGGCCCGAGTCGGAGAGCCGCGACGAACGGACCCTGCGCTTCTCCTTCCCCCAGCCCGACCGGCCTGGCCGGGTGGTGCTGACGCTGCGCAAGGCGACGATCGCGGTCCCCGGCCGCACCCTGCTCGAGGACGCCGAGCTCGAACTCGAGCGCGGCGAGCACGTCGTCCTCGTCGGCCCGAACGGAGCCGGCAAGACGACCCTGATCGAGACCCTGGCCGGCCTGCGCGAGCCGGCGGCCGGTTCGGTGCGGAGCGGCCACAACGTCAAGATCGGCTACCTCTCCCAGCACGCCGACACGGCCGCCGGCGAGGGCACGGTGCTGGCCGCGGCGCAGCGCCAGACGGGCCTCAGCGGTCGCAAGGCTCGCGACCTGCTGGGCGGCTTTCTCTTCTCCGGCGCCGAGGTGGAAAAGCAGCTGAGCGACATCTCCGGCGGCGAGCAGCGCCGTCTTTCGCTGGCGATCCTGGTCGCCTCCGGCGCCAACGTTCTGATCCTCGACGAGCCGACCAACCATCTCGACGTCGAGAGCCGCGAGGCGCTCGAGGACGCGCTTTCGGAGTTCGAGGGGGCGGTGATCCTCGTCTCCCACGACCGCGCCCTGCTGGAGGCGGTGGGAACGCGCACCCTCTCCTGCGAGGACGGCGAGCTGCGCAGCCATCCGTACGGTTGGGCTGCCTACCAGCGCCGGCGCGACGAACGGGAGGCGGCTGCCGCCGCGGCGACGCAGGCCGCCAAGCCGGCTCGCCCGGAGGGACGTCGCAGCGGCACAAAGGCAGCGCAGCGGGCCGCCCGCAAGGCGAGCCGGCTCGCCGAGCAGATCGAGCAGGCGGAGGCGGACCTGCGCGCCCTCGAGGAGGAGCTGTCCGATCCGGATGCCTGGTCGAGCCCGGGACGGGCCGAGCGGGCGGGTGAGCGGCACGCCGCCGCCAAGCAGGCGGTTGCCGAGCTCTACGAGCGCTGGGAGGAGGCAGAGGGCGAGGTCAGCGCAGCGGTCGATCCAGGCTGACCCGCGTTCCCCTCCCCGGCGCCAGGGTGATGTTGCGGACCTTGACCTTCTCCGGCTTCGGGTCGGGGGCGCTGAGCTGGGCCCGCTCGAGGATCGTGCGGAGCACGATCCGCATCTCGTATTCGGCGAAGGCGGCGCCGATGCAACGGCGGACGCCGCCGCCGAAGGGGATCCAGACGTAGGTGTCCGCTTTGCCGTCGAGGAAGCGCTCGGGCCGGAACTCCTCCGGCTCGGGAAAGAGGTCCTCGCGGTAGTGGAGGGCCGCGATCGCCGGCAGGACGAAGCTCCCGGCCGGCAGCTCGTAGCCGCCGATTCGGGCGGGAGCAGTGAGCTTGCGGGCGACGTCGACGATCACCGGCCGCGCCCGCAGCGTCTCCTTGATCGTCGCGTCGAGGTAGTCGTCTTCGCCGGCGACGATCGACTCGCGCAGCCTCGCCAGCGCGCGCGGCGTGCGCAGCAGCCGCTCCACCGCCCAGGCCAACGCGGTGGCGGTCGTCTCGTGGCCGGCGCCGAGCACGGTGACCAGCTCGTCGCGCAGCTCCTCGTCGCTCATCGGGCTGCCGTCTTCGTGGCGCGCGGCCAGCAGCAGCGAGAGAACGTCGTCGCGCTCGGCCGCCTCGTCTTCCGCCGCGGCCCGACGCAGCGCGATCTCCTCGTAGATGAACTCGTCGAGCGACTCGCGGGCGCGGACGAAGCGCGTCCAGGGGCTCCAGCGGCCGAGATGGCGGCGCAGGATCGGGAAGGCGGTGACGGCGTTGACCCGCCCGGAGAAGGTCTCGATCAGGTGCTGGAAGCGAGTCAGGCGCTGCTCGTCGTAGACGCCGAAGACCGCTTGCATGATCACCGAGAGGGTGATCCGCTGCGTGTGGGGCCGCAGCGCAAAAGGCTCGCCGACCGGCCAACTCTCCATCTCCGCCAGCGTCACCTCGCGCATCAGCTCGCCGTAGCGGTCGATCCTCTCGCCGTGGAAGGGCGGCAGCAGCAGCTTGCGTTGCCGCATGTGCGCCTCGTCGTCGAGGGTGAGGACCGAGTTGGGCCCCAGCGCCGGCTCCAGCACCGTGGCGTTGGCCTCACCGGCGTGGAACTGGGCCGGCGAGCCGGTGAAGACCTCTTTCACCAGGTCGGGGTTGGCGACGTAGACGATCTGGCCGAAGTAGGGGAAGGAGACGACGAAGATGTCGCCGTAGCGGCGCTGGAAGCGGGTCAGGAAGCCGAGCGGATCGCGGGCGTAGCGGACGGCTTGCGCCAACGCGGGCAGGCGCGACCGTGGCGGTAGGGCGTTCGAGGCCGGGGCGGCCGAGCGGGGGAGGGTCGCCTGCTCCATCGGCCTGACCTTAGGGCATCGACTGGCTGGTTGGCCAGTCGGCGTTAAAACACGATCGTGCGGTCGCCGTCGAGGAGGACGCGGTCGTCGAGGTGGGCTTGGACGGCCCGGGCGAGGACGAGGCGCTCGATGTCGCGGCCGATCCGGACCAGGTCGCCGATCTCGTCGCGGTGGCTGACCCGGGTCACGTCCTGGTCGATGATCGGCCCGGCGTCGAGCTCCTCGGTCACGTAGTGGGCGGTGGCGCCGATCAGCTTGACGCCGCGCTCGTGGGCGCGCGCGTAGGGATCGGCGCCGACGAAGGCGGGGAGGAAGCTGTGGTGGATGTTGATCGCGGGGACGCCGAGCTCGCGCAGGAAGTCGCCGGAGAGGATCTGCATGTAGCGGGCGAGGACGAGCAGGTCGATCCCGCCGCCGAGCAGCTCCAGGACCCGACGCTCGGCGGCCTCCCTGCCACCCTCCTCCACCGGCACGTGGTGGTAGGGCAGCCCCAGCGACGCGACCTGGTCCGCGTGGTCGGGATGGTTGGAGACGACGGCGACGAGATCGGCGCCCAGCTCGTCGCTGCGCCAGCGCCAGAGCAGGTCGGAGAGGCAGTGGTCTTCGTGCGAAACCATCACCGCGACCCGCTTGCGCTCGCTCGACTCGGCGAAGCGGTGCTCCATCCGCAGCGGCTCCGCGATCTCCCGCTCGAAGCGGCGGTAGAGCGCCTCCCGCTCGTCCTCCCGCGCGGGATCGAAGGCCATCCGCATGAAGAACCGGCCCTCGTCGCTGGAGTGCTGATCGGCGTCGACGATGTTGCGGCCGGCGTCGGCGAGGAAGCCGCTGACGGCGGCGATCAGCCCCGGCTGATCGGGGCAGGCCAGGAGCAGGCGAGAAGTGGGTTGGTCGGAGATGCGGGAATCATCCCGCCATGGCGTCGGCGGGCCACGACGGGGGCTGGGCGGCGCAAGATGCCGTTCATCGCGCCGCGTCCGCGCGTCGTATTTATCCCTTCAAAGTATGGATAACGAATCGATGGCTGCAAGCCCCAGGACAAGCCGATTCCGGCGCCGACCTTGGATTCCGACCTCTCCCTAGCCGAGTTCCGGCGGGAGTACCCCGACGACGCCGCCTGCCTAGATCGGCTCTGGCGCGAGCGATACGCGCCTGACGGTCATCACGCTCATTGCCCGGTCTGCGAGAAGGAACGGAAGTTCCACCGGACCAAATCTCGAGCCTCCTACACGTGCGATTCCTGCGGGAAACATCTGCATCCCATGAAGGGGACCATCTTCGAGAAGTCGACGACCTCGCTGCAGCTTTGGTTCTACGCGATGTTCCTGATGGCCAGCACCCGCTGCGGCATTTCCGCCAAGCAGCTAGAGCGCGAGCTTGGAGTGACCTACAAGACCGCCTGGCGCATATCCAGCAAAATTCGCAACGAGCTTATGTCCGATGGGGACAGGCCAGAGGTTGCGCGCCGTCCAGAGCAAGCACAAGCGGATAACTAGCTACGGACCTTCCCGTTCGCCGTGGTAGTCCATGTCCCACTCCCTTTCTGCTTTTGAGCCAATTCAAAGAATACAGCCCGGGCCCGTCTAAGACGCTCGGATTGCTTTGTGGGCTTCAGGTGCCATAGATTCTCTCGATGGCAGGAGGGCCCCAGAATACCGCCCGGGCGGCTGGCAGCCGGTTCTGGAATCTTGCTGCCGAGTACGGCGAACCGGTCGTTGCCATCTTGGCGGGCCTTGCGCTGGCCGTCCTCGGATTGACCGGCGAAGTCAACGGGGACGATCTGGCCGCCGCGACGCTGGTGGTTCTCTCGTTGTTGGCGCTTTCCTTGCTGCGGGAGCGTCTGCTCAGGATTGAGGCAAATAAAAACGTCGAGGACTTGGGAGCGCGCCTTGACGAGACGATCGATGCCGTCAACGCGATCCAGAGCGGGAATCCCTACAGCGTCCTTTCCCATGAGACCACGTGGGATATTGCGGCGTCCGATGGAAGCCTCGTCCATGCAACGAGGATCAAGAGGATCAGGATCGATCAGAACAACGTCTTCGCGCTTTATGACTTTTCGACGGGCGACGGCGATCGGACCGTCGAGTATTCGCCCGGCACTCGCGTCAGCACGTTCATGGGTCACGGGGGGAAGGATTACGACCTGATCGACCTTGGCCGCATATATAACCGTGGTGAGCGCCTTGACTTTACGGTGAGGCGGACGGTGCGAGATGGGTTCCTTGCCAACCGCGAGATTGTTGCCGTTGACACGCGGGACGCGACCGAACGGATGATTCTGACGATTTTGTGGCCCCCAGACCGGCCGCCTAAGTCATTGATCCTGGGCCGCGGGACGCCATCGCATGATTGGAGAAACGAGGACGTTCTGAGCGAGCTAACGACAGAGGACGGCCGGCCGACCTACCGGGCGGATATCTATGGCCCTGAAAAGGGCGGCTCTACGACGATCGAATGGGAATGGGACCCCGTTTCTGGGATCGACGGGCAAGATGCTACGGCCGATCGGACCGTGCAGCACGCCTAAGCAAACGGTCCCACGCCTTTCGCTCAACCGGCTCGTAAGGCTTACCCGTCTTCGGGTCGATGCCTTTAGGGGTGGTTTTAGGGACCGTGGGCTTCTCGGCCATGAAATTTCAGTCTACATACTCTCATGGGATAAGTGTGAGCGCGATCACTCTATTGGCCGCGGAATCCCGCCACGGTTCCGCGCTTGCTTACAAAACGCACATATTCAGCACTTGTCCTTGTTCTTCTTGTCGCCTTCCCGGCAGTCGCCCTGGCCGCTGCCGGTGATGACACCCGCGCCCGGAAGCAGCTCAGCGGTCCGCGGATCGGCCTGGCGGACGCGGAGCCAGTCGCCCGCGGCCAGCTGCTCGTCTCCGCGGCCAACTTCGATCGCGAAGTGCGAGCCGGCGCCCGCCGAATCCGCGTCGCTCGCAGGGCTCGGGAACGCCGCGAAGAACGCGAAGCTTTCGCCACCCTCCCCGCTGGCGTCTCAATGGCCACTCTGGAGGCCATCGCCAGCTGCGAGTCCGGCGGCAACCCCACCGCCATCTCCTCCGACGGCAGCTACCGCGGCAAGTACCAGTTCTCGTTCGAAACTTGGGCGTCCGTCGGCGGCTCCGGAGACCCTGCGGCTGCCTCCGAGTCGGAGCAGGACTACCGAGCAGCTCTGCTGTACGCCGCCTCGGGCTCCAGCCCTTGGCCGGTCTGCGGTTAGTCCGTAAAGGGTTCGACGTGCCGGTAGTTGACCACCCATAGGGTGGGTTAACTACCGGCACGTCCCCTACGATGGCCGGCATGGCCGACGAGGTGGTGCCTGCCCCGGACCCGCAGGGGCCCAGTCGCAAGCCCCCGGCCGAGGCGATCGCCGAGGCCCGGGTACGGGCGCCGACCCGCGGCAACCGCAAGCTGGAGTCGTTCATCAACGCTGTCAACGGCGATGAGCAGGTGCGCACCTGGTGGTACATGGCGCAGGTCCACGCCGAGCGGCTGGGAATGTCGGACCACTCCTGGGTCCACACCCAGATCGTCCTCAACATCGCCCTGCGACTGCTGCGCCTGCTGGTCAAGGCCGGCGTCGAGCCGGCCGTGGTCGCCGACCACGCGATGTCGCCCCGCGACGCCGAGGTCGTCGTCGCCGGCGGCGCCCTCCTGCACGACGTCGGCATGTCGATTCACCGCACCGACCACGAGACCTACAGCCTCTTCCTCGCCGCGGGCGCCCTCGAACGTCTGCTCTCGGACGCCTACTCGGAGCCGAAGCGGACGATCGTCGCCTCGGAGATCCTCCACGCGATCATTGGCCACCGCCGGCGCGGCGAGCCCTACACGCTCGAAGCGGGCGTGGTTCGCGTCGCCGATGCGCTCGACATGGCCCAGGGCCGCACCCGGATCCCGCTGCAGGCCGGCCAGGAGGGAATCCACTCGATCTCCGCGGCCGCGATCGACGAGGTGCGGATCGAGGCCGGGGAAGAGCGGCCGGTGCGGATCGAGATCGACCTCAACAACTCAGCCGGGATCTTCCAGGTCGACGACCTGCTGGCGACCAAGATCCGCGGCACCCCGCTCGAGGGCCGGGTCGAGGTGGTGGCAAAGATCGAGGGCGAGAGCGAGAAAAGGCTGCTCAGCGGCTTCCGACTCACCTAGCTGCTTGTAACCACTTGGTAGCGCGTCGGTCACATCTCTGACACGAGTTCTCGCCAAGGTCTGAGGCGATGCGCGAGGTCGCGGCGATTGCCTGCCTACTGTTGCTTGTCGCGCCGGGGGGTGCACTGGCCGTCGTCTCCGACGTGCACCCGGTCGACGGGCCGAGCACGGACGTGGTTGACGTCGCCGATGCCGCCATGTCGGAGGATGGCAGTGGCGGGATCGTCTACCTGAAACGGACCGACGGGCGGGTCCACGTCTTCGCGGTGCAGTTCGTGGAGGGCAGCTGGCGGTCGCCGCAGCGGGTCGATGTCGGCCAGGCGTTCGATTCCAGCTGGCCACGGATCGGCGCCGGCGATGGGGGTCGCCTCGTCGTCACCTGGGTGCAGGAGTTCGGTGTCGAGAGCGATCGCCTCTTTTCGGCGACCCTCGACCCCGGCGCGCGCGGCTTCCAAACCCCAGTGCCGATCGACTTCAACGTCGGCGAGGCAACCTCGACCTACCCCGACCTGGCGATGGCACGAGGCGGCCAGGCGTACCTCGCCTACCGGGTCGTCACCGACACGAGCCCCGCCAATCCTCCCGGCTACGTTGGCGCCGACCTGCGGGTCGCCCGCTATAACAGCCGTCTCTGGTCGGTGTTGGGGACGCCGATCGACCGCAACGTTGCGGCGCCTGTGCGCGCGCCGAGCGAGGAGAACGCGCCGGAGGTCGGCATCGATGTCCAGGGGCAGGGCGTGGTGGCCTGGCAGGAACCAGACGACGAGTTCGTCGACCGCGTCTGGGCACGCCGTCTGTTCGGAGCCAGCGTCGGAATCCCACTCCAGGTAAGCCCCTCGAGCTGGGAAGGGGTGCCGCTGCGCGGCCCAGCCGACGCCTTCGCGCTCGACGTCGCCGGCTTCGGTCAGGCCGCGGTTGCCTTCCGCCAACAGCCTGGTCAGGCGAGCGTGCTCGACGCGCCGCGCGTCTTCGTCAACGAGATGCCCGACGTCTTCGCCGAAGGCGCGGACGCGTTCGCCGAGTCCCGCTTGGTCGACGGGCAGGCGCAGGCCGGCCTCGGCGTGCCGAACGTGGCCGTCGATCCCCGCGGCCTCTTCTCGGTCGGGTTCGGCTCGGGTCTGGCGACCCTGCTGAGCACCGGTGACGATGCGGGGGTCGGCAAGGTCGAGCGCCTCGACGACGGCGCCAGCGCCGCCCCGGGCGACCCGCTCGTCGACCTCGCCGAGACTGGCGCCGCCGTGGCCGCCTGGCGCGAGTTGCGTGGCGGCGCCGGCGTTGTCGCGGTCCAGGAGCGCCGTGCCGACGAGGTCGTCGAGCCGACCGCGCTGAGCGCACCGGGCGGCGGTGCGGTCGGAAGGGTGGTCCTCGGCGGCTCCGGCCTCGGCGACGCGATCGTCGCCTGGCAGCAGGGAAGCAGCGCCAACTCGCAGATCGCCGCCGCGATTCTCGATGCTCCGCCCGACCCCTTCCTGATCCTGCTCCCGAGTGGCTGGCAGCGCAAGCGGCGCATCCCGATCGCCTGGGACCGTGCGCCGAACGCGATCGGCGGCGTCCGCTACTCGGTCAGCGTCGACGACGAGCCGGTGGTCGAGAACCGGCGCGGCCTGCACGCCCCGCTCTCGCGAGAAGACGTGGGCGACGGTCGCCATCGGGTCCAAGTCTTCGCGATCGACGCTGCCGGACAGGAGACCGGCAGCCGCAGCGGCCGCCTGCTGGTCGATCGCAGCGGCCCGCTCGTGCGCGTGCGCCAGCGCGGTCGCGCGGTCACGGTCGTCGTCAGCGACGGTTCCCGCGTCGCTTCGGGCCTGCGTCGGGACTCGGTCCACGTCTCCTTCGGCGAGCCCCGGGGGGCTGCGGCCTCCGCGGTGCGAGGCAAGCGCTACCCCGGCAAGCGCGGCGTGGCGCGCGCGCCCAGGGTCCTCGTCCGCCACACCTACAGCCTGCGCGGCAGCTTCCGGCTGGTCGTGCGGGCGCGCGACCGCGCCGGCAACCGGACGCTCGCCGTGCGGAGGCTGAAGGTGGGGCGATGAGGAGGGATCGACCGGGTAAAGAGCGCCGAGCGAGACTCTTCGCGGCCGCGGTTCTCAACGCGCTCGTCCTGCTGCTCGGGACGGTCCCCGCGTCGGCGTTCTACGGCG
>DASVWY010000253.1:0-10454 GCA_036392975.1 Solirubrobacterales bacterium
GGCAGCACCCGGTTCTCAGCCAGGCCGGCGATCTCGGCATTGAACCGCTCGACCCGCTGCGAGAACGGCCACCTTGCTCGAGGTGGGATCGTGCTGAGCACCGGGATGGTGCCCGCATTGGACGCGAGCCGTGCGACCCGAGCGAGGTCGAGGCGGAACTGGACCGCGGTGAAGTCCTCCAAGTCGTTGGTCCCAAACATGATCAGAGCAACCGAGGGGCGGAGCAACTGCAGCTCGCAGCTGACCGCGGGTAACCCCTGGCACTCTGGGAAGGATTCGCGTGACAAAAGCGCATCGGCGGCCCGCCATCCTCCGACTGCGGCCATACCCAGGCGCGAGTAGCTGTTGCTGACCGGGCACTGAGCTTCCTCAAAGCCATTCGGCACGGAGGTTTTCCCAAAGAACCCCAGCGTCCCGCGCAGCTCGCTCCACTTCCCTAGGCGGGGCGGCCAGCAGGCCAGCGCCTGCAGGAACGATGGCGATGCGGTGATGCTGTCGCCGATCTTGGCGACGACTCCCGGTCGATTTCCGAGTCGCTCTCCGCGACTTGCGATCTTCTCGAGATGGCTGGTGACGACGGGACCAAGCGTCGGCACAACAGGCAGTTCTTGCCATTCGGCCGCACCGGACTCGTGGCTGAAGATGGAGCCGAGCGCAAACAGGGCAAGGGCTAGGAGGAGGGTTCTCACCGCGAGCATTCTGTGCGAAGGCATACAGCGTCACTCGTGAGCGGGGCTGATGAGACGGTATTCGAACCCCGAAGTCAAGATCCGGCTCGATCATTTTCTTCTCGGCTAGTCGCGATCGCGTTCGCCGGAGCTTGCCGGACGACTCTCGAACCCCGGCTTTCGGCACCAAAGAAAACCGGGATCTCCTGAAACCCGGCCAGACGAACTGGGGATCAGGTGCTCCCGCTTTCACGCGGGAGCGGTACTGCGCCCACATGTCAAGAAGCGCGGGAAACGCGGCGGCGGTCCGGAGACGGCTATCGGCGCCTCCGTTTCACGAAGCTCACGAAGAGGACGAGCGCCACCAGAGTGGTGAGGCGGTCGCGTGTCGACGACCGGGGAGCCTCCACTTTGCTCTCGATGGCCTGCCCCTTCCTGCCTTCGCTCGGCTTGAGAAGGCCCAAGAGCAGCGCAGCAAGGAACGAGGCCCCGACGCCAAGTGCGATAGTGGCGAGGACGAGGAAGGTCTTCCATGAGCCGAGGGCTTCTTCGTCGGTGACCCGCGCGACTGCCGAATACGGCTCGGTCTGGCTCCAGCTAAGCGAGGTCGAACTTGACGGAGTCGGACGCGCGAAATCGACCGTCGCCTTTTCAGTAAGCGCGCCGACGTCGACGTTGAATTGGGACCCGGAAGGTCGTCGCCAGGCGCCTCGGGCGAGACCCTGAGCAAATTGGAACTCCCCAAGACTCCTCAGACCGACGCCGGGAAGGGAGCCGAGGTACGGCCACGACTGAGTCGAGCGTGGTCCGGACCAAATTCCGAGGGGGCCGTGCGAGTGAGTCTCGACTGCTCCTCTCGCACGCCCGGAAACGAGCATTGCGGCACCGAAGAAGGCTGATTCCCGTTCTCTCGGGATCCGCGGAAGGCAGTCAACAGCGGGGATCGCCAACCGAACAATCTGTACGTCGCGGTAGCTCAGCTCGGTTCCCGTGCTCACATCTAGCATGCGTAGCGTCTGGACTTCATCAAGGCGCACTCTGTGGCGGTCTGGGTCGGAGCCGGAATCCGGCGGCGCCGGTCCTGCTCGTTGGAGATCAGCGAGCCGCGCGTCTTCACCGAGTAGGAGCACGCCGCGAAACGGCGCCGGCCCACAGGCGGCAACCGAGTAGACAAGACGAGGCATATCCCCCGAGCCACCCGCCGACGCAGGGGAGGCCGTCAGATTGATCTCCGACTCAGAGCCTCTTCCGTGCTGTAGTACGGCGATCCAACCATCAAAGCGCGGCGGAGTCGGGGTGCTGTTGATCGTCACCGAAATCGCCCAGAACGCGGCGATCGCGAGAACCGAAAAGGCAAGAAGAACTCCCTCTCGCCGTGAAGGGCGCCTCAATATTCTGCTTCTCCAGTTGCTCGAAGGGTCTCGCGATTTCGATCATGGACACATCTCGACGGGCAGCAGCAACCATCCGGGGGGCCCCGCGGAGCTTCCCCTTGCAACCCAACCTACTGACACGCGACCAGTCGCTGTAGGACGCGCTCGGAGCGTCGGCTTTGTCGCTGGAGGCGACCACCTAATTCGGCGTCGTCGGGAGGGTCCGGCGTTCTCATGCTTCGGCGGCGAACCGGGTTCTGCTTCGTGCGAGGAGCGTCAGGGGGCGCTGAGACCCGGGGTGGTCGCAGGGTCCCAGGAGATGGTGATATCCGCCCCTTGGTCCTCGGGACTATCTACTTCGTCCTTCTCGATGAGGAGTCGGAACACCCGCGTGTCGTTCACGTCGGGGAGAAGGACCCCGGTGAGTCTCCGGACGTTCTGCGAGGTGAAGAGTGTGTCGAGGACAGGCTTGACGAAGTTGTCGAGGTCGACTGCCGGCCTCGCCAGGTCCAAAGGAGTCATCCAGAAGGTCACCTCGATGGTGAACCTGGCGGCCTTCAGGTGAGGCGAGGTGAACGGCGCCTGCGGATAGGCGGCCGCTACCGCGGCGCCTATGGCGTCCTTCCATTCGGAGCTATCGCGGCGCGCTGGGTGTTCACGCACCTGAATCCGCCAGGGGTTCGGGGTTGAGTCAACTCCTTCGCTCATGGCAGCTTCTCCCGCTTTGCGCGAGAGGCGGTGCCGCCGCCACTCGGCAGTTTCGTCGGCGGTCAGACTGTCACGAGCTGAGCCTAGCCCTGCTTGGCCGTCGGCGAAGGTGCTAGTAGCCCGATTAGCGCTGCCCCGCTAGCGGCAGCGAGCGCCTGGAACTGAGTGGAGTCGTTGATCGTTCCGAACACGACCGCGGCCCCGAAGACGATGAAGAGAATCACGACGGAGCGGTTCATACTCATGGCTTCGCCCAGACCCTGCGAGGAGGAGGGTTCACCTTTTTCATTCTTCGTAACCGTGGACGTCGGCGACGGTGCGAGAAGCCCCAGCAAGCCACCGCCGAGGGCGCTCACGGCGGACCAGAGTTCCTTTGGGATCTCTGCTCCCTTGCCGACAGCGACGATTACGCAGAGGCCGGCTAGGGCAACGATCAGGGCAATCCCGATAGCAGCTACCGCGATCCGGTATCCGATCTGATCATGAGCGTCGTTCTGCATTGTCACCAACCATATGGGCAGACTGATGGGACACCTGCCGCCTAGCTAACTACGGCGCAGTCTATGTTTACATTCGAACCCAATCAATACCAAATAATTGGAGAAACGTTCGCATGACGGGCTGGTTCCTGCGCTGTCGCTTCGCGGGAGATGCAGCAGCGCTTGCTGTCTCACCATTAACATCCTGACTCCATGCGGCGGGGAGTTCTGAACCTGGGGCTCGAGGCGATTGGGCTGAAACCACACCTCCTGGTTCGGTCGCCTCCGGCCTCCCCTCTCCAGCCCGTACCGATTCCGCTTTCGTCTCTGATGCGCCCATCGTTCGTTCTCGTCCCGCTCGGCGTGCTCGTAGCCGGGTTCGGTGCCCTCCTCCTTTTCTGGATCGGTGGGGAGCCCCGGGTCGACGTTCCCGGCCTTTTCGATTACGCGGCAGCGACGCTGGGCGACGGCCTCCTGCTCCCGCTGCTCGCGCTGGCTTGCGTGTTCGCGCTCGCCTGGGTCTCCACGCCGGCACCAAATGAGCGCAACTGGACGCTGATTGGCGCCCTCGGCGGCGTTGGGGTCGGGGCCACGATCCAGGCCGTGTGGATTCTCGACCCCAGCCCCCACCTGAACTGGACCCTGGTGGCGCCGCACGAACTAAATACGGCGGGCTGGTGGCACACCGCCTTCTTCGTCCTCGCAAGTGGATTCTTCAGCGGTTGCGCCATGCGAATCGCGCTCAGGGTTAGGAGCGCCGACGCGGTCAAGCGGCGGGCGCTCGCCGAGTGCGGCTGGCTGGCCATCGTCGCCTTTTGTGGGCTCGGCTTCCTCGGCCTGGCAGCGACCGACAACCTCGCCGCGAACGGAACTCAGGCTGGGCTCGCCACGGCAGTGGGAGTGACCCTTGCCGCGGGCCTGTTCTTGGTCGGAACCGCCTGGGCGTTCCGCTTCACCTTCCGCGAAATTGCGTCGCCGCTGCTGGCAGGACTTGGCGCTGCAGCGGGGATTGCGATGCTGACGTCCTACGGACTGCCGATTGCCCTCGGCGGAGTGATCGTCGGCGCCGCGATCTCCGCGGGCCTCGGGGTTGGGCTCATGGCGACGGCCTTCGCGAGCATCGAGGCTGCGGCCGACAGGATGCGAGCTCAGCTCTGGGTCGCCGCGGCCTTGCCCGCCCTGCTCAACGCGCTAACGCTCGCTGGCACCCTCAGCCTGGGGCTCCATCTCGCCGGGAATCACGGGCTCGCGGCTGCGGCGGTCGTGCTCGCAGGGGCCACGCTCGTCACCCTCACCAGCCGGGACCTGGAACAGAGCGCCGGCAACCTTGCCCTGCGGGCGACGGCAGTCGCCTACTCGGTGGGCCTGATCGTGCTTGCAGGCTGGGTCGGCGAGGGGCGCACGAGCGCGCAGGCGAACTACGCGGTCGGGTTCGCCGCCTTCTTCCTCGATGGTCTGGTTCTCGGCATGATCCGGGAGCAGTTCGCGAATGTGATCCGCAGCGACGTCGCCGGTGAGGACGCGGCAGGCCGGAAGACCGAGGAGGTGGGACTCGGCACCATCATTCAGGTCTTCACCTTCGGCCTCGCCGCCCTTTCCTCACTGGCGACCCTGTTCGCGATTGCGGCTCCGCAG
Organism: Solirubrobacterales bacterium; assembly: GCA_036392975.1. Classification (GTDB taxonomy): domain Bacteria; phylum Actinomycetota; class Thermoleophilia; order Solirubrobacterales; family 70-9; genus VRUE01. The sequence continues at coordinate 4,864 of DASVWY010000253.1, forward strand.
CTGGGTCTGGATGTGGGGAGTGGTTTCCCGGACGTCGACTTTGCACGGCTCGGCGTTGCTCTCGCGCTCGCCCTGGCGTTGACGGCCGCGGCCCGTCTCACCGCCAAGCACGTCGACTCGGCAAGAAAGAAAGAGAGGGAGAAGGAAGGAGAGACCGTTTCCTCGAGCATCGACAAGCCGCCACCCCAGCCCGGCGAACGGGTGCAGGTCGATGGCACTGCCACCGCGCTCGCCGCGACCGGGCTTGTGATCTGGCTCGGCGCCCTGATCTGGAGTGCCATTGACGCCGGGCTGAACATGGTCCCCGCCGCAGCTATCGGAGCGGGCCTGATCGGTGCCATGGTCGCCGAGGACATAATTAGGAGCGGCGCCAGACTACAGCTCCATTCGCCCGATCGGCAAAGCTGGCTTCTGGCCGCCGCTGCCGGTGCTGCTGTCGCGGCGGGCCTCTTCTTCGTCCTGGCCACGGCTCTCTGGGACGAGGGAGCACCGGCCTCGGGGTCGGCGACGATGGCCGCCCTGCTCATTCCTGCCGCAACGATCTTCGTTGCCTGGCTAGGCAGCACTCCGGTGGCCTATGGGCTGGTCCACGAGAAGATCACCCCACAGACGCCGGACCTAAACCTGCTCCTGGTCGAGGGTCTTTACGCAGGTCTTGCGCTGATCGCTTTGATCATCCCAATGATGGCCGTGAGCAGGATCGACGCCCTTGATCCGTCCGATGTCGGGTTGGTGGCCGTCACTGCCCTCGCCGCGCTTCCACCGATGATCGGCGCCTTCGTCTGGGTACTGGGGAACAACACGCTGCATCTCGAACTTCAACTCAGGAAACTCGACAAACTGGAGGAGGAGGAGGCATTGCCCGTGCCGCTGCGCGTCTATGACCCCAAGGCTGACCCGTCTCCGAGCGAACAGTGGAAGAGTTGGATGAGCACCCACATTCGGTTTCAGAACCGAGTCTCCGTCGGCGTGATGGTGGCCGCCTTCGCTTGGACGGCGGTCGAGATTCTCCTCTGAATGGGGTCCCTTGGTTCTGATCCTGTTCTGCGGCCACCGGGTTTAGTCGGGTGAAGACTGACGCGACCAACTGAGTGCTGGTTCGCGCGAGAAGGAGAATCGCTCCACCTCGTTCTCGCTGCTGCTTTGGACGACAGGCTCATGGACCTCGAGAGGTCGGACGAAGAAGGTGTCATCAGCCACTCTCGGAGCGTCTGATCGACCGCCTCAAGATCCCGCGTCCGGTTCCCTCACCCCACTCGTCTAGGTGCGTGCGTTCTGAGAGTCCGAATAAGAGCCTTCCAGATGCTTCAAAGCGGGGATCATGAGACGGTATTCGAACCCGGAGATCGAGACTCGCCTGGATCGTTGCGAGATCAGTTCGACAAGCTGGTCACGATAGACCAAGCAAGGTAACCCACGCCTGCGGTGAAACCGAGAACGATCAATCCCAACAGGGTGCGAGACGCCACGCGCGCTCGGTGCTCATCCGACGCCCCCTCGGCTCCCCCAAACAGCTCCAGTGCAACCTGCGCTACGACCTGGGCGATCAGAGCCATTCCGCCGATGCCCAAGCACCACCCAATAATCCAACCGGGGTACCCAGCCTCGAAGCTGACGGAGGCATCGTGGCCGAGGGCCCATAGCGCCGCCGTCTCCCCGATTACGAGAGCGAAGGTCGTCATGCTCATGTGGATCATGCGGATCCACGACATCGCGTGTGGGGAAATGGCCCACTTCTCCCACAGCTCGGGCTTCCAAATCGCGCGACCCTCAAAAGCGATAGCTACGAAGATCAAGGGAATCACCTGAGCGGCAGTCGTGTAGAAGTCGCCGCTGCCCATAGGCGTTATTTCTCAAAGTACTAAGACTGTCCTGCCAACCGGCAGCAAGCAGACGACGGAGCGGAGAGGGTGGGATTCGAACCCACGAGGCGGGTTAACCCCGCCCACGCGATTTCCAGTCGCGCTCCTTAAGCCACTCGGACACCTCTCCGGGGCCTCAAGGGTATTCGGTCAGCGGCGCCCGGCGAAGAAGTCCCGCAGGAGGGCGGCGCACTCTGCCTCCATCAGCCCGCCGGTCAACCGCGGCCGGTGGTTGAGGGCCGGCTCGCCGAGCACGTCGAGGACGCTGCCGGCGGCGCCGGCCTTGGGGTCGGCGGCGCCGAAGACGACGTGGGGGATGCGGGCGAGGACGATGGCCCCGGCGCACATCGCGCAGGGCTCCAGCGTCACGTACAGCGTCGTCCCCGGCAGTCGCCAGCCGCCGAGCGCCGCGGCCGCGGCCTGGATCGCGAGGATCTCCGCGTGGGCGGTCGGGTCCCCGCGCAGCTCGCGCTCGTTGCCGGCCGCGGCGAGGGCCTCGCCCTCGCGGGCGACGACGGCGCCGATCGGGACGTCGCCGTGCCGCTCCGCTTCGCGGGCGCGCTCGATCGCCAGTTCCATCATCCGGCGGCTGCTGGCGTCGACGGGCTCCTGCGGCATCGATCGGAGAGTATGTGCAGCTACAACTTCGCGAGCTGGCGGGTGTTAGCTGATAGCTCGCTCGATTGCAGGGACTCCGCGAGCCGATTTCGACATGAGCCGACGCCTTATGACCCTCGCTGCCCTCGCGCTGCTCGCGGTTGCGGCGCTGGCTGCGCCGGCCGGGGCGGCAACCGGCCTCTCGCCCGCTCGCGAGTTCGTGCCGCGCCAGGTCGTCGTCAAGTTCGCGGGCGAGCGGACTGCGCGGACCTTGAGGGTTCCGGATGGGGTCGGCGTCCAGCGGGCGGCGCGGGCGCTGCGCCTCGAGCCACGGGTCCTCTACGCGGCGCCCAACTACATCGCCACGGCCTCGGCGCGCACGCCGCGGCTCTCGGCAACCGGGATTCCCAACGACCCGGGTCAGATCGACGGCACGGGCGCGGCGGGCGGCTGGGTCTCGCTGCAGTGGAACTTCCTGCCCTGGGAGGGAGCGGCCACCCAGTTGCTGCCGGTCTCGCCCGGGGGAATCGACGCGATCGGGGCCTGGCAGAACCTGATCGCGGCGCGCCGGCCCGGCGCCCAGGGCACGGTCGTCGCCGTGCTCGACACCGGCGTCGCCTACCGCACGATGGGGAGGCGCTTCTTGCGCAGCCCCGACTTCGCCTCCGGCCAGTTCGTCAAGGGCTACGACTTCGTCTCCGGCGACACGCTGCCGCTCGACGAGAACGGACACGGCACCCATATCGCCGGGACGATCGCCGAGAAGACCAACAACGGCATCGGCCTCGCCGGCCTCGCCTACCGCGCCAGGCTGATGCCGGTGCGCGTCCTCGACCGCCACGGCGCCGGCGAGGCCGACGACATCGCCAGGGGAATCCGTTTCGCTGTGGACAACGGCGCCGACGTGATCAACATGAGCTTCAACTTCGGCTGCGGCAAGCGGGTCCCCGGCATCAACGACGAGCTCCGCCGCGCCTACCGCAAGGGCGTCGTGACGGTGGCCTCGATCGGCAACCTGGGCGCGGAGACCTGCGTCTCACCGCCCTCGACCGGGCCGCGGGTGGTCGCCGTCGGCGGCGCCACCGAGGGCGGCTGCCTCGGCAGCTACTCGCTGACCGGGCAGGGCATCGACGTGCTCGCGCCAGGGGGTGGAGTGCCGGCGCCGGGCTGCCCCTCGATCTGGTCGCGGCCGATCTACCAGGTGACCCTGAAAGGTGGGGACACGCGGCGCTTCGGCGAGCCCGGCAACTACATCGGAACCTCGATGGCGGCCGCCCACGTCTCCGGCCTGGCGGCGATGGTGCTGGCGAGCGGGGTGCTGAAGCAGAAGGAAACCCCCCGCGAGAGGGTGGACGCGGTGGCGCGGCGGATGCGGGTCACCGCACGCGACATCGGCCAGCCGGCGACCAAGCAGGGCGCCGGCCTGATCGACGCGGCCGCGGCTACCGATCCCTCGGTTTAGCTAGGTCGTGCGGACGATCATCACGCTGCAGGGAGCGTGATGGGAGACGTTGTTGGGGACGCTGCCGAGCAGGTAGCGGCGGGCGCCGGTCATCCCTTTGTTGCCGACGACGATCAGGTCGGCGCCGGTTTCCTCGGCGACAGTGAGGATCGCGTCGGCAGGGTTGCCCTCGACCGGATGCGTCTGCACCTCCAGCCCCTCTTTCTTGGCGGCGGCAGCGGCGGCGTCGAGCACCAGGTTGACGTCCTCGCGCGGCCCGATCTCATGCTGGACGTCGGCCGGGGCGTGCAGCTGCTCGCCCTCGACGCGGCGTTTGGAGACCGGTTCGTAGGCGCTGACGATGCTGAGCTGGGCGTTCGAAAGCTTGGCCAGGTTGGCGGCTTGGCGCACCGCTTCGGCGGCGGTCTCCGACCCATCGGTTCCAACCACGACGCGAGTGAACACGCCGCGATACTAACGCTCCGCCTGGCGGGCGGGGACGCCGCGGAAGCCGTCGCCGAGGATCTCGGTCGGCGTCGTCGTCAGGCGGACGAGCGCGATCGCCATCGAGGCCAGCAGGCAGGCGACCAGAATCGCCATCCCGACTTTCCACAGCGTCGGCACGCGGGCAGGTTAGCTGCGCCGGCGTCGGGCGCGGTTAAGCTGCCCGCGTGGAGAGCGTTGCCGAAGGGGTCTGGCTGCTGCGCGGCGACCTGCGCAAGGCGATGAACATCTACTTCCTCGAGGACGACGGCGGCGTCGTCCAGTTCGACGCCGGCACCCACGCGATGGTCAAGCAGGCCCGAGCCGCGGCCGAGCGGCTGGGCGGTTTGAAGCGCGTCGTCCTCGGCCACGCCCACGCCGACCACCGAGGCACCGCCTCGTCGATGGGGGTCCCCGTCCATTGCCACCCCGACGAAGTCGCCGACGCCGAAAGCGACGCGGCGATCGCTCCTTACTTCGAACTCGACCGGCTGCCGGTCGCGCCCGTTCGTTGGATCTACCCGTTCCTGCTGCGGCGCTGGGACGGCGGCGCGGTGAAGATCGACGGCACCGTCTCCGAGGGGGACGAGGTGGCCGGCTTCCGCGTCCTTCACCTTCCCGGCCATGCGCCCGGGCTGATCGGCCTCTGGCGCGAGAGCGATCGGCTGGCCCTGGTCAGCGACGTCGTCTACCTGGTCGACTCGGCTCGGCTGCGGCCGCTCCCGCACGGGGAGGCCAGCGTCCCGCATCCGGCCTGGGCCTGGGACCACGCCAAGGCGAAGGAGTCCGTGCGCCGGTTGGCGGCGCTGGAACCGTCAGTCGTCTGCACCGGGCACGAGGAGCCGCTGCGCGGGGCGAACCTGCGCGAGACGCTGGAGCGCGCCGCCGACAGGTACTGAGCGGGCCGCGCCGCAGCCGCTGGCTGTCATAGGTTGCCCTCCCTGATGATCGGGACCTACGTCTCGGCGGCGTTGATCGGCGCCGCCTCGCTCCTCGTCGGGCGCGCACTGCTCCGCGTCGGCGGGCGCGACTCCTGGTCGTGGCTGGCGCCGGCGGCTGGATTCGGCGCCCTTCTGACCGTCAGCGGCGTCCTCGCGCGGGCGCCGGGGCACGGCACGACCGCGACGCTCGGCCTGGTCCTGCTGCTGGCGACGGCTGCCGCGCTCGCATTCCGCCCCCCCGCTGTCGACGGGCCTCAAACGTCCAAA
>DASVWY010000254.1:0-4549 GCA_036392975.1 Solirubrobacterales bacterium
AAGTTATCCGAGTGGTTCAGGAAGGCGAGGACAAACTCGCCCCGGCCAGTTGGCCGGGGCGGAGTACTGCCTGAACGATCAGTAGCCGATCGGGTGGCGGGCGACGAAGCCGGCACCGTCACGTACGTCTTCATGCCAGCTTGGGCCGGTGCGGCCATCGGTGTTGCCGGAGGTGTCCCAGCGGTAGCCGGCGATCACCGCGTAGGTGTGGCCGGGGTTGGCGTAGACGGTTATCCAGCGCCCCTCGCCGGCCATGCCCCAACTGGCCAGCGGCCCTGAGGGCAGCGGGCTGGCGAGGAAGTTTCCGCCCTTGAGGGCGAAGCTGACCGAGCCCGAGCAGTCGTAGCCGCGGTCCCAGAACGTCCTGTGGCCGCCACCGTAGATATAGGGCTTGTTGCGGATCTTGTTGGCGTGGGCGATGACCCGCTTGACCCGCGGCGGCGCCGACTTGGGCGGCACCAGCATCCCGTTGGTTAGCAGCCTCGCCTTCGGGGTAGGAGTGCACATGTCGACTTCGGCTGGCGTCAAGCCGCCGCCTTCGCAGGCGGCGGACGCGCCAGCCGGGATCAGCAGCGCCAGCGACACGAGCGCCGCAAGAGCAACCAACCCTGCATTGAGCTTTGGAATGTTCGTAGGCAAACCGATCTCCTTCGTTGGCCTACGGGGTTAGCTGTCGGGCTAGCGCGAAAGGAGCCTGCGCCCCCGCCCTATGTCGGGCGGGTTAGCCCCGAAAACGTGGTTCCCCCGCTCCCGCGGCGCCTCCAGGCTGGCGGGATTCGGCGTTTCGGTTATTCGGAACGGCGGGCAGTGTAGACGATCGCCCGGGCGGATGCTTACAAAAAACAAACATTTTGTGGCTCTTCGCACTTGGCCGCCCGAATCCTCTCGGCGACCCTGGTGCTAGCTTGCCCCTGGGATGGAACTTTCAGGTCGCACGGCGCTGCTCACCGGAGCTACGGGCGGGCTGGGGCGGGCAATCGCGCAGGCAATGGCCGAACGCGGCGCCAAGCTGGTGCTGAGCGGCCGCGTGGTCGACGCTTTGGAAACGCTGGCGGCGGAGCTTCCAGGCGAGGAACATCGGGTTCTACCATCGGACCTGGCCGAGCCCGGCGCGGCCGAGAAGCTGGCTGCGGACGCCGCCGAGGTCGACGTCCTCGTCGCCAACGCCGGCCTGCCCGGCGCGGGCTGGCTGACCGACTTCACGCCCGAGCAGGTGACGCGGGCGCTGCGGGTCAACCTGGAGGCGCCGATGCTGATGGCGCGAGCCCTCTTCCCCGCGATGGTCGATCGTGGGTCGGGCCACCTGGTCTTCGTCTCCTCGCTCTCCGGCAAGGTCGCCAGCCCCCGCAGCTCGATCTACAACGCGACCAAGTTCGGCCTGCGCGGCTTCGCCCTCGGCCTCCGCGCCGACCTCGCCCCCAAGGGCATCGGCGTCTCCCTCGTCTCCCCTGGCTTCGTCCGCGAAGCGGGGATGTTCGCCGACTCCGGAGCCAAGCCACCGCCGGGGATGGGCACCACCACTCCGGATCGTGTCGCCGCCGCGACGGTCAGAGCGATCGAGCGCGACAAGGCCGAGATCGCCGTGGCACCGCTTCCCCAGCGAGCGATGTCCCACCTCGGCCTGCTCAGTCCAGGCATCGCGGTCCGCGCCCAGAGCGGCGCCGCCGGCCAGCGGGCGGCCAGGGCTGTCGCCGACGGGCACCCCGAAGACAAGCGCTAGCACCCCCTGCCTGCCCCACCCGCCCGTTGCCTAGGATGAACCCGTGACCACCCTCGACTCCTTCGGCGCCCGTTCGACCCTCGACATCGGCGGCCGCTCCTACGAGATCTACAGGCTGGACTCCCTGCAGCAGCGCTTCGACGTCGCCCGCCTGCCCTACTCGCTGAAGGTCCTGCTGGAGAACGTGCTGCGGCTGGAGGACGGACACTCGGTCACCGCGGCCGACGTCGAGGCGATCGCCAGCTGGGACGCCGCCGCCGAGCCCAGCGTCGAGATTCCCTTCCAGCCGGCCCGCGTGCTGATGCAGGACTTCACCGGCGTGCCCGCCGTCGTCGACCTGGCGGCGATGCGCGACGCGATGGCCGAGATCGGCGGCGACCCGGAGCGGATCAACCCATTGGTCGACGTCGACCTGGTGATCGACCACTCGGTCCAGGTCGATGCCTTCGGCAACGAGCGCGCCTTCGCCCTCAACGCCGAGCGCGAGTTCGAGCGCAACCGCGAGCGGTATTCGTTCCTCAAGTGGGGCCGCGAGGCCTTCGACAACTTCAGCGTCGTCCCGCCCGCGACCGGCATCTGCCACCAGGTCAACCTCGAGCACATCTCACAGGTCGTCTACTCGAGCGAGCGCAGCGGCGCCCTGCGGGCCTATCCCGACACCCTGGTCGGGACCGACTCCCACACGACGATGGTCAACGGTCTCGGCGTGCTCGGCTGGGGGGTCGGCGGGATCGAGGCCGAGGCGGCGATGCTGGGCCAGCCGATCTCGATGCTGCTGCCGCAGGTGGTCGGCTTCAAGCTGGGCGGCGAGCTGCCGGAGGGGGCGACGGCGACCGATCTGGTGCTGACCGTGACCGAGATGCTGCGCGAGCACGGGGTCGTCTCCAAGTTCGTCGAGTTCTTCGGTCCCGGTCTCCCGACCCTGGGCTTGGCCGACCGGGCGACGATCGGCAACATGTCGCCCGAGTTCGGCTCGACCTGCGCGATCTTCCCGGTCGACGCCGAGACCCTGCGCTACCTGGAGCTGACCGGTCGCTCGACCGCGGCGATAGAGCTGGTCGACGCCTACGCGCGCGAGCAGGGGATGTTCCATGACGAGCGCTCCGAAGAGCCGTCCTTCAGCGCCACCCTCGAGCTCGATCTGGGCGACGTCGTACCGAGCATCGCCGGGCCGAAACGCCCCCAGGACCGGGTCGCGGTGAGCGAGGCCAAGCGGGCCTTTCTCGAGGCGCTGGCGGAATTCGCCCCCGACGCGGTCGCGCGCGAGGTGAACCGGGTCGACGAGGCGAGCATGGAGTCCTTCCCCGCCTCGGACCCGCCAGCTGAGGACCACGACGACGAGAACGGCAAGCCGCGCCCGGCGACCAGCGGCGCCCCCCAGGCCACCCTCGCCAACCGCAGGGGCGACGAGGTGCAGGTGACTTTGGAGGACGGAACCAGCTTCGAGCTCGACAACGGCCACGTCGTGATCGCCGCGATCACCAGCTGCACCAACACCTCCAACCCGTCGGTGATGGTGGGGGCTGGGCTGCTCGCCCGCAACGCCGTCGAGCGCGGGCTGACCCGCAGGCCGTGGGTGAAGACCTCGCTGGCGCCGGGCTCGACCGTCGTCACCGAGTACCTCGAGCGGGCCGGCCTGAGCGAGTACCTCGACCGGCTCCAGTTCAACCTGGTCGGCTACGGCTGCACCACCTGCATCGGCAACTCCGGGCCGCTGCCGCCCGAGATCTCGGCCGCCGTCGAGAAGCACGACCTGGTCGTCTGCTCGGTCCTCTCCGGCAACCGCAACTTCGAGGGCCGGATCAACCAGGACGTCAAGGCCAACTACCTGGCGAGCCCGCCGCTGGTCGTCGCCTACGCCCTGGCCGGCCGCATGGACATCGACCTGATCAACGAGCCGCTGGGCGAGGACTCCGACGGCGAGCCGGTCTACCTCCGCGACATCTGGCCCCGCTCGGAGGAGATCAACTCGGTCGTCGGCAGCTCGATCGCCTCGGAGATGTTCACCCGCAACTACGGCGAGGTTTTGAAGGGCGACGAGAACTGGAATGCAGTCGAGGTGCCGCAGGGCGACCGTTACACCTGGCCCGACTCGACCTACGTGCGGCGGCCCTCCTTCTTCGAGGGGATGCCGGCGAAGCCACTCGGGGTGGAGCCGATCGCCGGCGCCCGGGTGCTGGCGCTGCTCGGCGACTCGATCACCACCGACCACATCTCCCCGGCCGGCGCTATCAAGAAGGACAGCCCGGCCGGTCGCTGGCTGATCGAGCACGGAGTCGAGCCCGGCGATTTCAACTCCTACGGCTCGCGGCGCGGCAACCACGAGGTGATGATCCGCGGCACCTTCGCCAATATCCGCCTGCGCAACCAGCTCGTCGACAGAGCCGGCGGCTACACCCGTCGCTTCCCCAGCGGCGAGGAGACGACGATCTTCGATGCGGCGATGGCCTACGCCGAGGCCGGCGTGCCGTTGGTCGTGCTCGCCGGCAAGGAGTACGGCTCGGGGTCCTCGCGCGATTGGGCGGCGAAGGGGACGAAGCTGCTGGGGGTCCGCGCGGTGATCGCCGAGAGCTTCGAGCGCATCCACCGCTCCAACCTGATCGGGATGGGGGTGCTGCCGCTCGAGTTCGCCCCGGGGGAGTCGGTCGAGTCGCTCGGGCTGACCGGCGAGGAGGTTGTAAACGTCGGAGACCTCGAGAACGGAGAGGCAAAAACAGTGACTGTGACTGCCGGATCCACCGAGTTCGAGGTGACGGTCCGGCTCGACACCCCGAACGAGGTCGCCTATTTCCAGAACGGCGGCATCCTCCAAACGGTGCTGAGAAAACT
>DASVWY010000255.1:0-8381 GCA_036392975.1 Solirubrobacterales bacterium
GACCGTCCTCGCCGAAGCGCAGCACGTCGACCCCGTTCAGCTCGCGGTCGCCGACGCGCGCCTCGAAGATCAGGACCGCCGTGTCGCCCGTCTCCACCTGGTCGACGTAGCGGAAGTCCTCGAAGACGTCGGCGACCGTCCTCAGGATGACGCCGAGCGCCTCCAGCCCGCTGTAGGGCTTGAACACCGCCGGGCTGCGGAAGACGACATCCGGCGAGAACAGCTCCTCGGCTCTCGAGAAGTCCTTGCTCTCGGCGGCTCTGCGGAACGCGTCGCTCTTCATCTGCACCGACCCTACCTCGTCGCGGTCGGCGGCAGGGTCAGCTCTCGCCGCCGCCGGCCCAATCCACCGGTCCCGCCCGCAGGACGTGGGCGCCGAGCGGTCGGCCGAGCACCTCCTGCGCGGCCCGCGAGGCCTCGAGCAGGCGCGGCAGGTCGATGCCCGTCGCGACCCCCATCTCGTGCAGCATCGAGACCACGTCCTCGGTCGAGACGTTGCCGGTCGACCCCGGCGGCACCGGGCAGCCACCCAGCTCGCCGAAGCTCGACTCGAAGGACTCGACCCCCTCCTCCAGCGCCGCCAGCACGTTGGCCAGCCCCTGGCCGCGGGTGTTGTGGAAGTGCGCGGTCAGCTCGACCGCGTCGAGGCGCTCACGCGCGGCGGCGAAGAACTCGTGGACCTGGCGCGGGTTTGCCATCCCGGTCGTGTCGCCGAAGCCGACCTCCTCGCAGCCGGCGGCGGCGAGACGCTCGGCGATCGCGAAGACGCCCTCGGGCGGCACCTCGCCCTCGTAGGGGCAACCGAAGGAGACGGAGACGACGCCCTCGCAGCGCAGGCCGGCCGCGCGGGCGGTCGCCAGGGTCCGCTCCAGCCCAGCCAACGACTCCTCGATCGAGCGGTTGACGTTTTCGCGGTTGTGCGTCTCGGAGGCGGAGAGGAAGACGCTGATCTCGTCGAAGCGGTCGCGCAACTCCAGCGCCCGCTCCAGCCCGCGCTCGTTGGGGACCAGAACCGAGAAGGCGACGCCGTCGCGGCGCTGCACCCCGCGCAGCACCTCCTCGGCGTCGGAGAGCTGCGGAATCACGTCGGCCCGGACGAAAGAGGTGATCTCCATCCGCTCCAGCCCGCTCGCCGAGAGCATGTCGATCAGCCGAACCTTGTCGGCCGTGGAGATCGTCTCCGGCTCGTTCTGGAAGCCGTCGCGAGGCCCGACCTCGCGGATGCGCACGCTGCTGGGCAAGAGGCTCATCGATCGGCAAGCTTAGAGGCGCCGGCCCAGCGTGGATCGTCGAAGTCCGCCGCTCCCGGCGCCCCTTCCAGCCGGCGAACCACGGCGACGAGCGTCTCGCGCACATGGCGAGCTTCGAAGCGAACCTGCGCATGGGTGAAGCGCAACGGCGTCATGCCGGCGGCGGTGTGAGCCTGGTCGCGAAGGCGGTCGCGGGCCTGCTGCGCGGGCGTGCGGTGGTAGCGAAGCCCGTCGGTCTCGACCACCAGTGCCAGATGGGGCCAGTAGAAGTCGACCTTGAACCCGTTCAGGCGCATACCCGTTACCGGTGTCGGCACGCGAGCGTCAGCGACGATCCCCAGGAAGCGCCGCTCCAGCTCTGAATCGGTCAGCCTGAAGGTGCGCTCGCCCAGCAGCTCGCGCAGCGGGCCGACGCCGGGCTGGCCGCGATAGCCGTCGAGCGCGTCGAAGAGCGTTTCGGGGTCGACCAGGTCAAGGCGGTCCGCCTCGTTGATCGCCCGCTCGAGGCGGCGAGAGTCGAGGCGCCTGGCGATGTCGATCAGGGTGCGGACCGGCGTCGTTACGGGAATGCCGGCGTGGGTAGTGAGGTCGGACAGAGGCAGGTGAGGGCGGCGGTGGATTTGGACGCCGGGTCGCCGGTTTCCGGAGGAGCTGGGGACGGAGATCTCGATGCTGGCTGGCCGGCTCGTGGCGATTCCCCACAACGCAGCCGCACTGTGATGGCTGAGGACTGCCCGCGATCCTCCTCCCAATACCGCAGCCATCCATCGCCCCTGCTGAGTGAGCTGCGGTCGCCCGACCGCATAGACCCCGCGCTCGATGTGATGCAGACGGCCCTTCTCAATCCGATGCTGGATCGACTGAGCGCTCAGGCCCAGCTCAAGAAGCTGCCGCCGAGCAATAACTCCGTGCTGCTTAGCAGCCAATCTCCAAGCCTGATTTGCCAGCGACTGGCGATTTGATGACCCCATAGGGTCATAAAGTCGCCAGCGAGCCGAATTCTCCCCCCTTGGGCTTAGACCATGCCTAGGCCGCCGCTTACGCCTAGGGTCTCGCCGGTGACGTAGCTGGCGTCGTCGGAGGCGAGGAAGGCGACCGCGGCGGCGACCTCCTCGGGCTGGCCGAGGCGCTTCATCTGCGTGCCCTCTTTCATGTTCTCGATCACCCTCTCGCCGATCTCGCCGAACTCCTTGGCGCCCATCAGCAGCGGCGTCTCGATCGGACCCGGGGCGATCGAGTTGGCGGTGATCCCGTAGCGGGCGTTCTCGCGGGCGATCACCTTCATGAAGGCGACGACGGCGCCCTTGGTCGCCGAGTAGACGGCGGAGCCCTTGGAGCCGACCCGGCCCGCCTCGGAGGAGATGCTGACGATGCGGCCGTAGCCGCCCTCCTGCATCGAGGGCAGCGCCGCGTGGGTGCAGTTGAGGACGCCGACGAGGTTGATCGCGATCAGGCGCTGCCACTGCTCCGGCGTCGTGTAGGTGAAGAAACCGAACTCATCGGTGCCGGCGTTGTTGACGAGGATGTGCGGGGTCCCGATCGCCTCGACGGCGGCGCGGGCCGAGTCCAGCTCGGTCACGTCGAGCTCGATCGCGTGGCCGCTCGTCTCGCCGGCGACCCGCTCCGCTCCCTCGACGTCGATGTCCCCCACCCAGACCTCGGCGCCCTCGGCGGCGAGCCGCGCCGCGATCGCGGCGCCGATCCCGCTCGCGCCGCCGGTCACGAGTGCCTTGCGTCCCTCCAGCCTCATCGCGGCAGCAGCATAGACTGGCGCCGGCCGTGAGCGAACCGATCCCGATCGTCGGCGGCACCGGCGCCCTCGGCGCCGGCCTCGCCCTGCGCTGGGCAAAGGCGGGGCTGCCGATCGCGATCGGCTCGCGCTCGGTCGAGCGAGCCGAGGAGGCGGCCGACCGCATCCGGGCCGCCGTCCCCGACGCCGCCGTGGAGGGCCTGCTCAACGAGGAGGCGGCGAAGCGGGCCGAGGTGGTCTTCCTCACCGTCCCTTTCCGCGCCCAGTCGGAGAACCTCAACAACTTGCGCGGCGCGCTCAAACCCGGCCAGATCCTGGTCGATTGCACCGTGCCCCTCGCCGCCGCGTTCGGCGGCAAGGCGACCCGTTCGCTCGGCGTCTGGCAGGGCTCGGCTGCCCAGCAGGCGCAGGAGATGGTCGCAGACGGGGTCACCGTGGTCGCCGCCCTGCACACGATCGCCGCCCCGACTCTCGCCGACCTCGACGCCGAGCTGGGCGAGGATGTCCTCGTCTGCGGCGACCGCAAGGCGGACAAGGCCCGGGTCGCGCGGCTTATCGAGCTGATTCCGGGCCTCCGCGCCGTCAACGCCGGCGCCCTGGAGATGGCGCGGATCGTCGAGCAGCTGACGCCGCTGCTGATCTCGGTCAACACCCGCTACAAGGCCCACGCCGGCATCCGCCTCACCGGCCTGCCGGACGGCGATCACTGGCAGTGAAGGTCGCGCTGCTCGCCGGCGGCACCGGCGGCGCCAAACTCGCGGCGGGGATGCAGGAGGAGATCGGCTCCGACCTGGTGGTGGTCGCCAACACCGCCGACGACCACGAGATCCTCGGCGTCCACGTCTCCCCCGACCCCGACCTCGTCACCTACTGGCTGAGCGGCGAAATCGACGCCGAGCGCGGCTGGGGAATCCGCGACGACAGCTTCACCGTCTTCGAGCGGCTGGCAAAGCTCGGCAGCCCGGACTGGTTCGGCCTCTCCGACCGCGACCTGGCGACCTGCCTCTACCGGCGACAGTTCCTCGAGGAGGGTGGCCGGCAGACCGACGCGCAGGCCCAGATTGCCGCCGCCCTCGGGGTCGCGGCGCGGGTGCTGCCGATGTGCGAGGCGCCGGTGCGGACCAAGGTGCTGACCGAGCTCGGCCGCCGCGACCTGCAGGAGTACCTCGTCCTCGACCGCGGCGAGCCGGCCGTCCGGGGGTTCGAGCTGGAGGGGATTGCCGAGGCGGAGCCGACGCCCGAGGTCCTCGCCGCCCTGCGCGACGCCGACGCGATCGTGATCGGCCCCTCGAACCCGGTGATCAGCATCGGGCCGATCCTCGTCGTGCCGGGGATGCGGGAGGCGATCGTCGCCTCCGGCGCCCCGGTGGTGGCGGTCAGCCCCTACGTCGCCGGCGAGGTCGTCAAAGGCCCGACCGAGCGCTTCATGGCGGCGGTGGGGCGGCCCTCGACCGCCGCCGGCGTGGCCTCGCTCTACGCCGGCCTGATCGACGCCATGGTGGTCGACCGGGACGATCCCGATCCGCCGCCGGAGGAGGTCGCGACCCAGGCCGCGCCGACGCTGATGGACAGCGCCGCGGCGCGGGCGCGGCTGGCAAGGATCGTGCTCGACCGGGCCGCCGAGACGATCGCGAGCCGCGGCAGGTGAGCGGCCGCCGCTAGGTTGGCCGTGCTTTGCGAGCCACCGCCGTACTCCCCGTCAAGCGCTTCGCCGCCGCCAAGCGGCGGCTGGCTGTCGGCGTCGGCGACGAGCGTCGCAGGGCTTTGGTCGGGGCAATGCTCGAAGACGTGCTGGAAGCGATCGGCCAAGCCCGCACCGTCGAGCGGACCGTTCTCGTCAGCGGCGATCCGATCGCGCAGGAAATCGCGGCGGCAGCGGCCACGGCCGTGGACGTGGTGCCGGACCCGGCCGACGAAGGCCACGTGACCGCCGCCCTCGCCGGCATCGCCCGCGCCGAAATAGACGGCGCCTCCTGCGTCGTCCTACTCCCCGGCGATTGCCCGCTGCTCGATCCGCGCGAGCTGGACCGGCTGCTGACCGGCGTGCCGGGCGAGTACGTGGCCGTCGTCCCCGACCGCCACGGGACCGGGACCAACGCCCTCGTCCTCTCACCGCCCGACGCGATCGAACCAGCCTTCGGCGAGGGCAGCCGCGACCGGCACGTCGGTGCCGCCCGCGCCGCCGGGGTCCCGTTCGCGGTCGAGGAGCTGCCCTCGCTCGGGCTCGACCTCGACACCCCGGCGGACATCGTCGCCCTGACCCGCGAGCTGGGGAAGCGGCCAGGCCGCGCCAAGCAGACGGCGAAGGTCCTCGGGCTGTGAGCACAGCGGGCGAGCTGCGCGTCCTGCCCGTCGCCGGCCTGCCCGAGTTCACCGCCGGCACGGCCGTCGGCGCCGAGGTCGCCGCCCGTGCGGACCTTGTCGACGGCGACGTCGTCGTCGTCTCGCAGAAGATCGTCTCCAAGGCGGAGGGACGGGTGCGCCGGCTGTCGGAGGTCGTACCCGGCGCCGAGGCGCGCCGGCTCGCCGCCGCGCTCGGCAAGGAGCCGGCGCTGGTCGAGCTGATCCTGGCCGAGAGCCGCGAGGTCCTTCGCGCCGAGCGCGGGGTGCTGATCGTCGAGACCAAGCACGGCCTCGTCTGCGCCAACGCCGGCATCGACAGCTCCAACCTGCCCGAGCCCGGCACCGTGTCGCTGCTGCCCGAGGACCCCGATGCCTCCGCGCGCCGGATCAGGGCGGATCTTCAAGGTGCCAGCGGCAAGAGCGTCGCCACGGTCGTCTCCGACAGCTTCGGCCGCGCCTGGCGGCTCGGCCAGGCGGAGGTCGCGATCGGCTGCGCGGGCCTGGCGCCGCTCGACGACTGGCGGGGCCGCGCCGACGCCGAGGGCACTGAGCTTCAGGCGACCCTGGTCGCGGTCGCCGACCAAACGGCCGGCGCCGCCGACCTCGTCCGGGACAAGGCCAGCCGCGTCCCGGCTGCAATCGTGCGGGGCCTAGCCCGCCACGTCTCTGCCGACGACGGCCCCGGGGCCGCCGCCCTGCGCCGCCCTCGCGGCGAAGACCTCTTTCGCTGAGGCGACGCCAGTCGCTCGAAGCCCGCCGCTAGTCCTTCCGCATCGCCTGCCTGACCTTGTCGGCGACCTTCTCGACGCCGTCCTTGGCCCTACCGGACGCCTGGTCGAGCTTGCCCTCGCGCTTCATCTCGTCATCGCCCGTCAGATCGCCGGCCGCCTCCTTCACGCGCCCTTTTGCATCGTCCTTGTTGCGGACCTCGTCGCCCATCTCCTCGCTCCGTTCTCTCGCGGTTCCAGTACGCCTCTCGGCTACCCGCGATCCCCCTTACGCAAGCGAGTTCACGTCGAGGACGGCTGCGCCGCGCAAACGGCCGCTTCGGATCGAGTCGAGGGCCTCGTTCGCGTTGCCCAGCGGATGCAGCTCGATCTCCGCGCGGACCGGGACCTGGGGCGCCAGGCGCAGGAACTCTTCCCCGTCCTGCCGAGTCAGGTTCGCGACCGAGCCGAGGCTGCGCTCGCCCCAGAGCAGGTCGTAGGGAAAGCTTGGGATGTCGCTCATGTGGATGCCGGCGCTGACGATGCGCGCTCCCTTGCCGCTCGCCCGCAGCGCAGCCGGCAGCAGGGCGCCGACGGGGGCGAAGACGATCGCCCCGTCCAGCTCCTCCGGCGGGCGCTCGGCGGAGGACCCCGCCCACGCCGCGCCGAGGCCGCGCGCGAACTCCTGCCCCTCGGCATCCCCCTCGCGCGTGAAGACGAACACCTGCCGTCCCTGGTGGACGGCGATCTGGCAGAGGATGTGGGCCGAGGCGCCGAAGCCGTAGAAGCCGATCCGCTCGGCCTCGCCGACCAGGCGCAGCGCCCGGAAGCCGATCAGGCCGGCGCACAGCAGCGGGGCCGCTTGCCGGTCGGGATAGTCGGCGGGAATCGGAAAGCAGAAGCGCTCGTCGGCGACGGCAAGCTCGGCGTAGCCGCCGTTGCGGTCGTAGCCGGTGAAGCGAGCGCGATCGCAGAGGTTCTCGCGGCCGCTCTTGCAGTAGCGACACTCGCCGCAGGTCCAGCCCAGCCAGGGCACGCCGACGCGCTCGCCCAGCTCGAAGCGCTCGGCCCCATCCCCCGCCTCGATGACGGCGCCGACGATCTGATGCCCCGGCACGAGCGGCAGCCTCGGCTCGCTCAACTCGCCGTCGACGATGTGCAGGTCGGTGCGGCAGACGCCGCAGGCCGAGACCGAGATCAGGACCTCGCCCGGGCCGGGGCGAGGATCGGGCAGCTCGACCGCCCGCAACGGCTCGCGCTGGCGCTCCAAAACCATCGCCCGCATGACCCAAGATGATCGCCGACGGGCCTGAAACGTCCAAATAGTGGACGTTTCAGGCCCGTCGGCGGGTCAGTAGGTCTCGACGATCTCGTAGAGGGTCGTGCGCTGGGCCGGGGTGCGGCCGGCTGCGCGGGCGGCCCCGATCAGCTGCTCCGGCTCCAGCCGCACCCCGTGCTGGGAGCCCGCCATGCGTGAGATGTTCTCCTCCATCAGCGTGCCGCCGAGGTCGTTGACCCCCCAGCGCAGGGCCTCGGTCGCCGCCTCCAGGCCCATCTTCACCCAGCTCGCCTGCAGGTTGGGGATCGTCTTCCCCAACGCGAGACGGAAGGCGGCCGTGTGCTTGAGGTTCTCCGCGGCGGAGATCTCCTCGACCCCGTGGGTGCGGCCGAGCAGGGTGTTGAAGGGGATGAAGCTGAGCGGCACGAACTCGGTGATGCCGCCGGTCCGCTCCTGCAGGGCGCGGACGACGCGCATGTGCCGGGCCAGCTCGCGCGGCTCCTCGATGTGACCGAACATCACCGTCGAGGTCGAGCGCAGCCCCGCCCGGTGCGAGGCTTCGACGATCTCGACCCAGCGCTGCGCCGGAAGCTTGTTGGGCGAGATCCGCTGGCGGACGCCGTCGTCGAGCACCTCCGCCGCCGTCCCCGGCGTCGACCCCAACCCGCACTCGAGCAGGTACTCGAAGACCTCCTCGGGCTCCTTGCCCGAGCGCTCGCACATGTAGTGGACCTCCATCGGCGAGTAGGCGTGCAGGTGCAGCTGCGGCGCCACCTCCTTCGCCAGTCGCAGCCAGCGCCCGTACTCCTCCAGCGTCAGGTCGGGATGGATGCCGCCCTGCATGCAGATCTCGGTGGCGCCGAACTCGACCGCTTCCCGCACCCGCCGTGCGAAGTCCTCCTCGGAGACTTCGTATGCATCGGGCGAGCGCCGCCCCTGCCCGAAGCCGCAGAAGGCACAGCCGACGATGCAGACGTTGGTGAAGTTGAGGTTGCGGTTGACGACGAAGGTGACCCTGTCCCCAGCCAGCTCCGCCCGCAGCTCGTCGGCTG
>DASVWY010000256.1:0-2714 GCA_036392975.1 Solirubrobacterales bacterium
GCCGAGCAGCAGCTCGACCCGGATCTCGAACCCAAGGGCGACGATCCGCTTCACCATCGCCTCCTCCGAGGCCTCGTCGCGATCGATCGCGACCTCGATGTCGTGCGGGCGGACGAAGTGCTCGCCGAGCCGGTTGACCTCGCCGACGAAGCTCATCACGAACTCGTTGGCGGGCTGGTCGTAGAGGTCGTCGGCGCTGCCCGACTGCTCGACCCGGCCCCGGTTCATCACCACCAGCTGCTCGGCGACGTCCATCGCCTCCTCCTGGTCGTGGGTGACGAAGATCGTCGTCACTCCCGTCTCGTCGTGGAGCCGGCGCAGCCAGCTGCGCAGGTCCTTGCGCACCTTGGCGTCGAGGGCGCCGAACGGCTCGTCGAGCAGGAGCACCTGCGGCTCGACCGCCAGCGCCCTGGCCAGAGCCATCCGCTGCCGCTGGCCGCCGGAGAGCTGGTCGGGATAGCGCTCGGCGAGCCCGTCGAGCTGGACCAGCCGCAGCAGCTCGTGGACGCGGTTGGAGATCTGCGGCTTGGACCACTTGCGGATCTTCAAGCCGAAGGCGACGTTGCCGAACACCGTCATGTGCTTGAAGGCGGCGTAGTGCTGAAAGACGAAGCCGACCTCCCGCTTCTGGGCCGGCTTGGCGGTCGCGTCCTCTTCGTTGATGACGACGCGGCCGCTGTCGAGCTGCTCGAGCCCGGCGATCGCCCGCAGCAGGGTCGACTTGCCGCTGCCGCTCGGGCCCAGCAGGGCCGTCAGCGAGCCGGCGGGCACGTCTATCGAGACGTCGTCAAGAGCCTGAAAGTCACCGAAGCGCTTGTACGCTCCCTCGACTGCGATTCCCATCAGGAACCCTCCTTCGTGTTGGACGTGGACAGGGCGACGTCACCCGTGACCGGGACCGGTCCGCTGGCCTGCGCCTTGGCCTTGCGGCCGCCGACGCTCATCAAGAGCAGGGTGGTGAGGGCCAGCAGGGCGAGGACGATCGCGCCGGCGTAGGCGGCTTCCTCGTTGAACTGCTCGAAGGCGCGGCCGACGAAGAGCGGCAGGGTCTCCGTCTCGCCGGTGATCCGGCCGGAGACGATCGTCACCGCCCCGAACTCGCCGAGCACCCGCGCCGTCGTCAGGACGACGCCGTAGGCGACCCCCCAGCGGATCGCCGGCAGGGTGACGCGCCAGAAGGTCTGCCAGCCGTTGGCGCCCAGCGTCGAGGCGGCCTGCTCCTGCTCGGTGCCGATCTCCTGCAGCACCGGCACCACCTCGCGCACCACGAACGGCAGCGAGACGAAGATGCTGGCGAGGACCATCCCCGGCCAGGAGAAGAGCACCTGGATGCCCCAGTCGGCGAGGGTCGGCCCGAACCAGCCGTCGTTGCCGTAGAGCAGGAAGAGCGAGAGGCCGACCACGATCGGCGAGATCGCGAAGGGGAGGTTGATGACCGCGTCGATGAACCCGTTGGCCCACCAGCGGCGGCGGACCAGCAGCAGCGCGCAGATGACGCCGAAGATCGTGTTCAGCGGCACCGCCACGGCGACCATCAGCAGGGTCAGCTGGATCGAGTGGATCGCCTCGGGCGAGGTCATCGCCTCCAAGGGCGGTCCGAAGCCGTGCTGGAAGGTCTTGTAGAAGATCATCCCGACGGGCGCCAGCAGCAGCAGGCCGAGATAGCCGAGGGCGACCGTGCGCAGCCCCCACTTGGCGGGGGTGGAGGGGGTCATGCGCCCGCCCCCCGACTGCGGAACCGCGCCAGCAGGCCGACGGCGACCAGCATCGCCACCGAGAGGCCCAGCAGCACCACCGAGACGGCTGAGGCGCCGGGCACGTTGCCCGACTCGATCTGGCTGCGGATGAAGACCGAGGAGACCTCGGTGTCGAAGGGGATGTTGCCGGAGATCAGGATCAGCGAGCCGTACTCACCGAGCGCCCGGGCGAAGGCGAGCATGACGCCGGCGACGATTCCCGGCAGCAGGTTGGGGAAGATGATGCGGCGGAAGGTGGTGAAACCGCCGGCGCCGAGCGAGGTCGACGCCTCCTCCATCTCCCGGTCCATCTCCATCAGCAGCGGCTGCACCGCGCGGACGACGAAGGGAAGGGTGATGAAGCAGAGCGCCATCACCACCGCCACCCGGGTGAAGGCGACGTTGAGGCCGATCGGGCTCTCGGAGCCGTAGAGGGTGAGCAGGGTGAGGCCGGCGACGATCGTCGGCAGGGCGAACGGGAGGTCGATCAACGCGTTGACCGCGCCCTTGCCGGGGAACTCGTCGCGGACGAGGACCCAGGCGAGGATCGTGCCGAAGACGGCGTTGATCGCGACGACGATCAGCGAGCAGACCACGGTCAGCTTCAACGCCGCCATCGAGCGGGGGTCGGTGACCGCGTTCCAGAAGCTGTCGACCCCGTTGCTGAACGAGGAGTCCACCACCGCCGCCAGCGGCAGCATCACCATCAGCGACAGGTAGAGGACGACCACGCCACGGCCGAGGCCGGCGCCGATCCCGGGCAGGCGGATGCCCGCCCGGGGCGCGGCTGAGGTCGGGAGGCTTGCCGGGTGCGCCTCCATCAGCCGCTGGTGGAGACTCCGAGTTCCTTCTCGATCTCGGCTACCGAGCCGGTTTCGTCGTCGAAGAACTCATCGTTGACTTTTTCCCAGCCGCCGAACTCGTCGATCGTGAAGAGGTCGTCGGGGGTCGGGAACTGTTTCGGGTCGACCAGCTTCG
>DASVWY010000257.1:0-3727 GCA_036392975.1 Solirubrobacterales bacterium
GGCAGCGAGCTCTCGCAGCGCAGCATCGAAGAAGCGCGCGAGGAGATCGCCGCCAGCCCCCGCTGACGCCTGGCCTACATACCCGTGAAGCGAGCGACCAGGCGGTCGACGAGGCGGGTCGGCAGGAGCGTTTTCAAGCGAGCCTGTCCCTTGGCGTCGAGTCCAACCAGGTAACGGGTGCGGGGACGCCGCGAGGTGAGGGCGTGCTCGATCGCCTTGGCGACCCGCTCTGGCGGGATGCCGCGCTCGCCGGTTCGCCGCGCCACCTCGCGGTAGGCGGCGATCGACTGCCCGTAGAGCCGCTCCTGCTCCTCCGAGGCGCCGGCGACGAAGGTCTCCGCTTCCTCCTGGCCCCGCTCCCAGATCGGCGTCGCGATCGACCCCGGCTCGACGATCGCGACCTCGATCCCCCACGGGCGCAGCTCCTGCCGAAAGACGTCGCCGACCGCCTCCAGCCCGAACTTGGCGGCGTGGTAGGCGCCGAACATCGGAAAGGCCATGCGCCCGCCGATCGAGGTGATGAAGACGATCCGCCCGGGCGCGGTCCGGATCGCCGGCAAGATCGCCTGCGTCACCGCCACCTGGGCGGTCAGGTTGACCTCGACCTGGCGCCGGAAGTCGTCGATCGGCAGCGCCTCCAGCGGCCCGGGCACGGCGATGCCGGCGTTGTTGACCAGGCCGTCGAGACCCGCCTCCCCCACGGTGGCGGCGATCCGCTCCGCCGCCGCCGCGATCTGCTCCGCGTCGGTGACGTCGAGCATCAGCGGGACGAGGCGCTCCGAGCCCTCGCCGCGCAGCGACTCCGCGTCGGCCTCCTTGCGAACGCCGGCGAACACCCGCCACCCGCGCGAGTCGAGCCAGAGCGCCGTCGCCCTCCCGATCCCCGTCGACGCTCCCGTGATCGCGACCGACTTCATCCGCGGCAGGCTACAGCGGGCCGGATCGAGAATCGGAAACTAAGATCGCGCCGATGGCAGGCTCCGCATTCGTCACCGGCGGCTCCGGATTCATCGGCGGCAGGCTGGTCGAGCGGCTGATCGAAGAAGGGCTCGCCGTGAAGGCGCTGGCGCGGTCGAACAGCGCCGCGCGTCGTGTCGCCGATCTGGGCGCCGAGCCCGTTCGCGGCGACCTCGGAGACCCGACTTCGCTCGCCGCCGGCGCCACCGGCGCCGACATCGCCTTCCACCTGGCCGCGCAGTTGGGAGAGTGGGGACCCTGGGAGGACTTCGAGCGTGGCAATGTCGAGGGCACCCGCCACGTCCTCGCGGCCTGCGCGGAGGCCGGCGTGCGGCGGTTCGTCCACTGCGGCACCGAGGCCGCCCTGATGGCCGGCGAGCCGCTCGTGCAGGTGGACGAGAGCGCGCCCCTGCGGCCCGACTCGCGAGCGCCCTATCCGGCGACGAAGGCGAAGGCCGAGCAGGCGGTGCGAGAGGCGGCGTCGCCCGACTTCAAGACCGTCGTCGTGCGGCCGCGCTTCGTCTGGGGCCGCGGCGACACGACCCTGTTGCCGGAGATGGTGGCGACGGTGGAGGCGGGCAAGTGGGCGTGGATCGGCGGCGGTCGCAACCTCTCCGACACGACCCACGTCGACAACGTGGTCGAGGGGTTGATCCTGGCCGGCGAGCACGGCCGGCCCGGCGAGGCCTACTTCGTCACCGACGGCGAGCCGGTCGTCTTCCGCGATTTCGTCACCGCCCTGCTGGCGACGCAGGGCGTGACGCCGCCCGACCGCAGCCTGCCCGCCTGGACGGCGGCGCCGCTGGCCCGCGTCGCCGAGACCGCCTGGAAACTCCTGCCGCTACGCGGGGCACCGCCGATGACGACCTTCCGCTCCTGGCTGCTCACCCAGGAGTGCACGATCGACATCTCCAAGGCTCGCGAGGAGCTGGGCTATGCGCCGATCGTTTCCCGCGAACAGGGACTCGAAGGATTACGCGCGGCTTGATCTTGGAAGGGGGCAGCGACCGGGCTCAGCCGCGGCTGGCGCGGTGGCGCTCCAGCTCGGCGACCATCAGCTTCGTATGGAGGGCGGCAATCAGGTCCTGCAGGGGCTGGGCGCCGGCTTCGAGCATCTCGACCACGCGCTCCGGTGAGACCTCGCCGGCGAGGCGGTCCATCACCACCTCGACCTCCTGGCGGACCAGCTCTTCGAGGGCGCTCTTGTAGCGCAGGGTGTCGTAGACGGTGAAGCCGATCTCCTCGTCGTAGCCGCCGGCGCGGAAGCGGCTGATCGCCTCGATGATCTTGATGTCGGAGGGTGAGTAGCCGCGGCTGTTGGGGCTGAGGACCTCCAGCTCCTCGAGCCGGTCGAGGACGTCCTTGGGGACGCCGTAGCGCTCGCGCACCTCGGCGGCGCTGGTTCGCGTCCGCTCGCCGGCGAGGGCGCGGTCGAGGATGCGGTCCTCCAGCTCCAGCATCGCCCGCGCCCGCTCGGGATCCTCGTCGAGCACCGCCTTGATCGCCCGCAGGGGCATGAAGCGCTCCTCCTGCAACTGCTTGATCAGCTTGATCCGGTCGACGAACTCCGGCGGGTAATAGGCCATGTTGCGGCTCGTCTTCACCGGCTCGGGCAGGAGCCCCTCGCGCAGGTAGTGCTTGATCGTCGGCACCGGCACCCCAGATGCCTCGGCCAGCTCGCCAACCCGCATCCCCTCCGGCCGATGGGCCTCTCGCGTCCGATATTTGGACGCTTTCGTCCCGTCGGCGGTCATCAGGCGCGGAAGGTCGTAGCGGTGTCGGCGCTCGGGCCGGCGGCGGCACCCGACTCCATCATCGCCGCGATCTCCTCGTCCGTGTAGCCGGCTTCGCGCAGGACCTCGTCGGTGTGCTCGCCGAAGGCCGGTGCCGGCCGGGTCGGGTCGCCCGGCGTGCGGCTCATCTTCACCGGGAAGCCGAGCTGGCGCACGGTCCCGAGCCCAGGCTGCTCCAGCTCGACCACCATCTCCCGCGCCCGCACCAGCTCCGAGTCGAGCGCCTCGTCCAGGTCGAGGACCGGCTCGATGCAGCAGTCGTGCTCGTCGTTGAACGCCTTCCACTCCTCACGGGTGCGGCCGCGGAAGACCTCGGCGACCTGGCGCCATGCATCCGAGCCCGGCGGCTCGAACTGGGCCTCGATCAGGTCGGGACGGCCGACGCCGTTGCAGAAGGCGGCCCAGAACTTCGGCTCCAGGGCGCCGCAGGTGACCCATCCGTCGGCTGCCTCGTAGGGCAGGTAGCAGAGGAGCCCGCCGGCGAGCTGCTGCTCGCCGCGGCGCGGCACCTCGCCGTCGCAGAAGTAGCGGCCGGCGACCAGCGCCAGCCAGGAGAGGGCGCCGTCGGCCATCGAGACGTCGACCAACTGCCCCTCGCCGGAGCGCCGCCGCTCGTGCAGCGCTGCTATCACCGCGAAGGCCGCCATCAGGGCGCCGCCGCCGATGTCGGCGATCTGGCCGCCGGACTGGACCGGCGGCCCGTCCTTGGCGCCGGTCAAGCCGAGCAGCCCGACCAGTCCGAGGTAGTTCATGTCGTGGCCGGCGCGCTGCGTGTAGGGGCCGTCCTGGCCGTAGCCGGTGATCGCGCAGTAGACAAGCGCGGAGTTCGCCTGGCGCATGCGTTCGTAGCCGACGCCGAGGCGGTCGAGGACGCCGGGGCGGAAGCCGTCGAGGACGACGTCGTAGCGCTCGACCAGGCGCAACAGCGCCTCGCGCCCGGCCTCGGACTTGAGGTCGAGCCGGATCGAGCGCTTGCC
>DASVWY010000258.1:0-5469 GCA_036392975.1 Solirubrobacterales bacterium
GTCGCCAACCCGTGCGCGAGGCCGGTGCCCGGTCTATCGCCCGCCTCGCTCAGCGTCTCCGCGACCTGGGCCGCGGCCGCGATCCCCACCGGTCCGTCGAGCGCACTCGTGAGGTAGGCCGGCAGCACCTCGGCGATCCCGATCGCCGCCTCGGGTCCGCCGACCTTGGAGAGCTTGATGCCGGTCATCGCGCAGGCACCGGCCTCCGCCGCCCGTTCGGCGTCGGCCCGGCTGGCGACGCTCTCGTCGGCGGCGATCGGGATCAGGGTCGAGGCCGCCAGCTCGGCCGCCTCCTCGATAGTCGCCACCGGCTGCTCGGCCAGCTCGATGTCGTATGGCTCCAGCTCGGCCAGCCGCCGCTTCGCGGTCTCGACGTCCCAGCAGCCGTTGGCGTCGACCCGGATGCTCGCCTCGGTTCCGACGGCCTCCCGAACCGCTTTCACCTGGCCGACGTCG
Organism: Solirubrobacterales bacterium; assembly: GCA_036392975.1. Classification (GTDB taxonomy): domain Bacteria; phylum Actinomycetota; class Thermoleophilia; order Solirubrobacterales; family 70-9; genus VRUE01. The sequence continues at coordinate 457 of DASVWY010000258.1, forward strand.
TCGCCGGCGCCCAGCTTCAGCTTGAAGGTGGAGAAGCCATCCGCGGCCCATTCCTCGGCCTCGGCGGCGACTTCGGCCGGCTCGCCGGCGACGAGCGTGGCGTTGCAGCGGACCGGGGGGACGGTCGCCCCGGCGGCTTCGCCGTGTTCGACCACCGCCCGCTTGCCGCGCAGGTCCATCAGCGCCGTCAGTGCCGCGCAGCGCGCGGGTGGCGAGAGCCCAAACGCCGCACCGCCCAGCGTCGCCTCGTCGAGTGCCTCGCGCTTGTCCAGCCCGCGCAGCTCCTCGACCACCTGGACCAAGGTTGCGCCGCCGCGCAGCGACAGCGGCACCGCCTCGCCCAGCCCGACCAGATCCTCCTCGGAGCGCAGCCGCAGCAGCACCATCTCGCGCTGCTCCAGCCGGCCCCGCGCCGTCACATAGGGCCTGCGGAACGGCAACGCGTAGGGAACGACCTCGACCGATGCGATCCGCACCCGCAAAGCATCGCACTCGGCGCAGGGCCCGGCCTAGGCGGCGAGCAGCAGGCCCGCCGAGACGAGCAGGCTGAAGGCGGCGAGCAGGGCGCCGGTGGCGGCGAGGGCGGCGTTCAGGGAGGGGCCGTCGCTGCGCGCGCTCATCGTCCGCAGGGGCGGGATCGCCAGTGGCAGCGAGGCGAGGCCGATCAGCGGTAGCAGGCTGGTGCCGGCGCCGAGCAGGGTGATCGGCAGCAGCGCGTAGGCGACGAGGATCAGCAACCGGTAGAGGCCAACGGCGTTGCGGCGGCCGGTCCGCACCGCCAGCGTCATCTTGCCCGCCCGGCGGTCGGTCTCGATGTCGCGGACGTTGTTGACGACGAGGATCGCGGTGGCGAGGAAGCCGATCGAGATCGAGAGCCCGAGCGGCAGCGCGTCCAGTTCCTCCACCTGGACGTAGTAGGAGCCGTTGACCGCGACCAGGCCGAAGAAGAGGAAGACGAAGAGCTCGCCCAGGCCCTCGTAGCCGTAGGGACGGGGGCCGCCGGTGTAGAGGACGCCGGCGGCGATCGAGACGATGCCGATCAGCAGGATCACGATCCCGGCCACGAAGGTCAGGTAGATGCCGCAGGCGACCGCGACCCCGAAGGCGACCCAGGTCGCGACCAGGACCCGGCGCGGCGCCACCAGGCCCGCCGAGGTGACGCGGACAGGCCCCAACCGGTCGGCGGTGTCGGCTCCCCGCTTCGCGTCCGAGTAGTCGTTGGCGAGGTTGGTGCCGATCTGGATGAAGATCGAGCCGATCAGGGCAGCGAAGAAGGCGCCGACTCGCGGCAACTCGCCGACCCGTTCGACCGCCGCGGCGCTGCCGACCAGCACCGGTGCGATCGCCGCCGGCAGCGTCCGCGGACGCGCCGCCATCAGCCAGATCCTCATGGCCGTCTCGGGTACTTGGAGAAGTCCGGCGGGCGCTTCTCCTTGAAAGACTCGCGGCCCTCGCGAGCCTCCTCGCTGCCGTAGAAGAGCAGGTTGGCGTCGTGGGCGAGCTGCTGGATCCCGGCGTAGCCGTCCTCGTGCGCGTTGAAGCTGGCCTTGACGAGGCGCAGCGCGAAGGGGGAGAGCGCGAGCATCTCCCGGCACCAGGCGACCGTCTCTCGCTCGAGCTGCTCGAGCGGGACGACCGCGTTGACCAGGCCCATCTCCAGCGCCTGCTCGGCGTCGTACTGGCGGCAGAGCAGCCAGAACTCCTTCGCCCTCTTGGTCCCGACGAGATCGCGCAGCAGCGAGGCGCCGAAGCCGCCGTCCCAGGAGCCGACCCGCGGCCCCGTCTGCCCGAAGACGGCGTTGTCGGCGGCGATCGTAAGGTCGCAACAGACGTGCAGGACGTGGCCGCCGCCGACCGCGTAGCCGGCCACCATGGCTACCACCGGCTTCGGCAGCCGTCGCATTTGCACCTGCAGGTCGGTGACGTGGAAGCGGCCGAGGGATGAGCCCTCGGCGACATAGCCGCTGTCACCACGAACCGACTGGTCGCCACCCGAGCAGAACGCCTTCGGCCCCTCGCCGGTGAGGATGACCACACCGACCCCGGTGTCCTCGCGGGCCAGCTCCATCGCGGCGGAGATCTCGATCAGCGTCTGCGGGCGGAAAGCGTTCCGCACCTCGGGCCGGTCGATCGTGATCTTGGCGATCCCGTCGGCCTTCTCGTAGCGGATGTCGCCGTACTCGGCGGCGCTCTCCCACTCGATCGGCGCGTAGAGGGCGTCCTCGGGCGGGGCGTCGCGGTGGCGTTGCGGCATATCGGCAACGATATCCCGGCCCCGATGAAGCTCGACGACTGGCTCGACCAGAGATCGCAGACCTGCCCCGATCGGCTTGCCCTCGTCGCGGACGGCTCCGAGGTGACCTACGCCGAGCTGGAGGCGGAGGCGACCTGGGTCGCGCGCCGGCTCGAGGCGCACGGCGTCCGGCGCGGCTCGGTGGCGGCGCTGACGATGGAGCCGCGCCGCGAGCAGGTCGTGCTGATGCACGCGCTGATGAAGGTCGGCTCGGTGCTGCTGCCGCTGAGCCCGCGGCTGACCGCCGCCGAGCGCGCCGCGGTGATCGCGGCGGAGGAGCCGACCGTCGACCTCAGCGACCCCGGCGAGCTGACCCAGACCGAAGCCGACCTGCCGCTGCTCGGCGAGCACGACATGGACGCCCCCTGCTGCCGCGTCCTCACCAGCGGCTCCAGCGGCGCCCCGCGGCCGGTCGAGCTGACCTACGGCAACTTCCTCTGGAACGCCGTCGGCTCGGCCTTCAACATCGGCGTCGAGCCGCAGGACCGCTGGCTCTGCTGCCTGCCGCTCAGCCACATCTCGGGCCTGGGGATCTTCATGCGGTCGGTCATCTACGGCACCACCGCCGTTCTTCACGACGGCTTCGACGTCGATCGCGTCGGCGCTGCCCTCGAAGGCGACGAGATCACGGTCGTCTCGCTGGTGACGACGATGCTGACCCGCCTGCTCGACGCCGGCGCCGACCTCTCCAGGCCGCGCGCCGTCCTGGTCGGTGGCGGCCCGGTTCCCGAAGAGCCGCTGGAAGAGGCGATCGGCCGCGGCGCCACCGTGGTCCAGACCTACGGCCTGACCGAGGCCTGCTCGCAGGTGACGACCCTCGCCCCGGCCGACGCGCGGCGCAAGCTCGGCTCCGCCGGCCGACCGCTGCTGACCACCCACCTGCGGATCCAGGACGGCGAGATCCTGGTCCAGGGCCCGACCGTGGCTCCGAGCCGGATCGACGCCGATGGCTGGCTCCACACCGGCGACCTCGGCCGCATCGACGACGAGGGCTTCCTCTACGTCGAGGACCGGATCGACGACATGATCGTCAGCGGCGGCGAGAACGTCGTCCCGGCCGAAGTCGAGCAGGTGCTGCTGCGCCACCCCGAGGTCGCCGACGCCGCCGTGGTCGGTCGCGAGGACCCCGAGTGGCAGCAGGCGGTGACCGCCGTCGTCGTCCTCGTCGATGGCGCCGCCGCGACGCCGGACGAGCTGCGGCGGCACTGCGCCGAGGAGCTGGCCGGCTTCAAGGTGCCGAAGCGGGTCGAGCTGGCGGCGGCGCTGCCGCGCACCCCCTCGGGCAAGCTGCTGAGGCGTGCCCTCCGTTAGCCTGCCCGCCATGAAAACCGACGACATCTACTACGACAAAGACGCCGACCTCTCCAAGTTGCAGGGCAAGACCGTCGCCATCCTCGGCTACGGCTCCCAGGGCCACGCCCACGCCCTCAACCTGAAGGACTCCGGAGTCGACGTCGTGGTCGGCCTGCGGCCCGACTCCTCCAGCCGCAGCGAAGCCGAAGAGGCCGGGCTGGAGGTGCTCGACGTCGCCGACGCCGCCAGTCGTGGCGACGTCGTCATGGTGCTGCTGCCGGACGAGAGGCAAGCCGAGGTCTGGGAGGCGGAGATCGCCGACGGGATCGCCCCCGGCAACCTGCTCCTCTTCGCCCACGGCTTCTCGATCCACTTCGAGCAGATCCAGCCGCCGCCCGGGGTCGACATCGGCATGGTGGCGCCGAAGGGCCCCGGCCACCTGGTCCGCCGCCAGTACGAGGAAGGCACCGGCGTGCCCTGCCTGATGGCGGTCCACCAGGACGCCAGCGGCGACGCCCACGCCCTCGTCCTCGCCTACGCCGCCGGCATCGGCGGCGGCCGCGCCGCGATCATCGAGACCAGCTTCAAGGACGAGTGCGAGACCGACCTCTTCGGCGAGCAGGCCGTCCTCTGCGGCGGCGCCTCGGAGCTCGTCAGGGCCGGCTTCGAGACCCTGGTCGAGGCCGGCTACGACCCCCGCCTCGCCTACTTCGAGTGCCTGCACGAGCTGAAGCTGATCGCCGACCTGATGTACGAGAAGGGGATCCAGGGGATGCGCTACTCGATCTCCAACACCGCCGAGTACGGCGACATGACCCGCGGCAAGCGCGTGATCGGCGAGGAGTCGCGGGCGGCGATGAAGCAGATTCTCGGCGAGATCCAGTCAGGCGAGTTCGCCAAGGAGTGGATCGCCGAGAACCGCGCCGGCGGCGAGAACCTCTCGCGGATGCGCGAGGAGGGGGCGGGGCATCAGGTCGAGGAGGTCGGCGGCGACCTGCGCAAGATGATGCCCTGGATCGACACGGAGTTCTGAGGAGTAGCCAGAGGGCGGGCGGCGGTGCCCATCGCCGGGAATTGATGTCGCACGCGCTTCGCGCTTAGCGACTATGGGTGAGCGCGGCTATCGCCGCGCAAAAACCGGATTGCATTGGCCGCCTTCGGCGACATTCCCGGCGACGGGCACCGCCGCCCGCCCCATGAGCCGCTCCATCTCCTCGAAGCTGAACAGCTCCCACTCAAGGGCGCGATGGCTCTCACCCGCTCGCAAACGTGAGAAGCGCGTGCGACATCAATTCGCCCGGAGGGCAACCGGATTGCTCCCTACCGATCAGGCGCCAGGCGGACCGTCGGACCCGAACCGAGACTCCTCGCCGGGCGGCAACTTGCCGTCCCGCCCGACGTAGCCGTCCTTGCCCCCGACGACGACG